>NZ_BAAHAR010000049.1:0-69493 GCF_054777395.1 Nocardiopsis oceani | reverse complement strand
GCCTTTCCCAAAGCCCGCGTGCTCACCCTCAACGAGGTGGGCACCCACGCCGCGATCGGCGCGGCGATCGGCCCCTGGTCCGCCGGAGAGCGCACCCTGGCCGCTGACCTGGCCCGCCTGACCGACGAGCACATGCTGGTGCTGGCCGACGCCGGGTTCTATTCCTTCGAGCTGTTCGACTCCTTCGCCCAGCGCGGGGCCACTCTGGCCTGGCGGGTCGGGGCGAGCGTGGAACTGCCCCCGATCACACCCCTGGCCGACGGCTCTTACACCAGTCTGTTGTTCGCCCCCCGTGTGCGCCGCAAGACCAAGGACACCCTGATCGCCGCCGCACGGGCCGGCGCGCACATCGACCCCTCCCGGGCCAGGCTGGTGCGGGCGGTGGACTACACCATCCCGGACGCCAACCCCGAGGGTGAGTTGATCACTGTGGTCACCAACGAACTCGACTCCCGCGAACTGTCGGCGGTCGGTATCGCCCAGGCCTACGGCCAGCGGTGGGAGCACGAAACCGCTCTGGGGGAGATCAAGCGGTACCTGCGTGGGGCGGGGGTGGTGCTCTCCTCCCAGTCTCCGCCGATGGTCCAAGCCCAGATCTGGGGTCTGTTGCTGGCCCACTACGCGGTACGGGCGCTGATGTGCGAGGCCGCTGACGATCTAGAGACCGATCCGGATCGGATGTCGTTCACCCACGCGCTGCAGGTGGTCCGTCCCGCTTCTCAAGGCGGGGCGGTTTTTTCCCCCTGAGCAGCGGGAGCGGCTGCACAGGCAGGTGGTGGACGAGATCGGGGAGCGGCCCAACCCGCCCCGGCGTGCCCGATCCTACCCGCGGGTGGTCAAGCGGGCCCGGTACAACTCCTACCGGGTCAAACGCCTCGGAGAGCACGGGGTCAGACACAAGCAACCACCCCACCCCGTGCTGATACCCGCCGCTTAACTGAGCGGCATTGAGCCCTGGCCGCCGCCGCTGTCCTCGCGGTGCCCGCACACGCCCAGGACGCCCCCACCGAGCAGGAGGCACCCACCGACGTGGAAGCGATGGACACGCTGGCGCCCGACTGCGTCGACCGGAACCTCTACTCGGCTGGCTTCGTCATGCTCACCAACCAGTGTTCCACCGCACAGGACGTCAAGGTCGTCATCAGTATGGGTTTCGACAGCAACTGCCTGTACTTGGCACCGGGTGACACGCGCCAGGTCGACATCCCGCTGTTCGGCTCCTATGACAAGACCGTGACCTGCTAACCGGTGCAGCGGTACCCCGCCCGGAGCGCGACCGGGCGGGGTACCGCCGTCACGGGCCCGTGCGTCCTCTCGCCAGAACGAGTGCGCCCTGGTCAGGGAGGGAGGCCCTCGTCCCCCGCACCGTGGCCGAGGAGCAGAGGACGACTGGCCTGGCGGCCAAACCGCTCATATTGATGACGGGAACACCCCTAGACCAAGCATGAATCTGGTGTTAACTTCATGGCCTGCATCACGGTGATGCGGGTTTGGCGGGGTTTCGATGACCGGACACCACATGCTCGGGCGACTCCAGACACGGCTCACGGCGCGGAGCAGAGGCCGATGAGCCGTCAGCAGCGCATCTACTACATTCTCGAGACCATCGAGGAATCGGGGACGATATCCATCACCGATATCGTCAATACCCTCGGTGTTTCAGAGGCGACCGCACGGCGCGACCTCGACCATTTGGCAGCGGACAACCTGATCGAGCGCCGCCACGGCGGCGCTCGGCGCCGCTCCGTTTCCTATTCTCTGGCGCTTCGCGGCGAAACACAGCAGCACCGGCGGTCGAAGGAGCTCATCGCCGAATACGCGCTGTCGACTTTCGGGCCGGGTCAGGCGATAGGTCTCTCCGGAGGCACCACGACCTACGCGATCGCCGATGCCCTTGGCAGGCGGGATGACCTGCACAGCGAGTTGACGGTGGTCACGAATTCGGTGGAGATCTCCAGACGGTTGGCCGTTCACCCGGAAATATCGATTCTGGTCACCGGCGGCCGGCTGAACAGCAAGAGTTACGAGCTCGTCGGCACGTTCGCCGAACTGATACTGAAGAGCCTGTGGCTGGACAGGTCGTTCATCGGGGTGAACTCCTTCTCCGCGGAGATCGGCGCCGGAACCGTGAACGAGAACGAAGCCGGCATCAACAGGCTCATGGCTCAGCGATCCGGCCGGGCCGCCGTCGTCGCGGACTCCTCGAAATACGACCAACGGTCCTTCGGCATTATCGGGAAGGCCGACATCTTCCAGTCCGTCATCACCGACGACCGGCTCCCCCACAGTGCCCGTGAGGCCATGGAGGCCGCTGGTTACGCGGTCCACACCGTGAAGGACCGGGAACCCCCCTACCTGGACTGAACAAACCGGAACCCCACGAGCAGATCGAGCCGGACCCCCCAAGGAGGACCCCCGTGATCCGTCCCCCCCAGCCGCCGTGACCTCTTCCGTACCGGGGCCGCGGCCGGTGCCGCCACCGGTCTCGCGGTCACCGCACAACCCGCATCCGCCGACGACGCACCCCAGCGTGCCGGCGACGAGTCCCCGATGACCGACGTCCCCTTCGAACCCCACGACGAGGTCCGGCTCGCGATCATCGGGCTCGGCAACCGCGGTACCGCCATGTTCGAGCGGTTCCTGGAGATCAACGGGGTCCGCGCGACCGCCGTGTGCGACCTAGATCGTTGATGGGAGTTTTCTGGAACTCCTACGCCCATGACGAAGGGCGTCGAGGATCGGTGTGTGACGACCAACCTTGACGCCCTTCTGACGGCACTCTACGTCCACTTGGATGACCACGTCCTGCCTGCGCGGGAACAACCCCGCAAACGCGGCCCGAAACGGCTGCTCACTGACGCCGAACTCGTCTGCGTCGCGGTAGCCCAAGTGCTCCTGCGCCATGACTCCGAACGCCACTGGATGCGCGCCGCGCCCGCCCGCATCGGCCACCTCTTCCCCCGCCTGCCCGGCCAGTCCGAATACAACCGCCACCTGCGCGATCTGGCACCAGCTCTGCTCACAGCAACGATGTGGTTGGCCAGGGCGGTGCCCTCCTGGTGGGAGCGGCTGCGCTTGATGGACGGCACCCCGCTGCGCTGCGGTGCCTCGCGCACCACGGTCAACCGCTCCAACCTGGGCGAGATCGCCGGATACGGCCGCGACGTCTCCCACCACGCCTTCTACTGGGGTGCCAAACTCATGCTCATCACCACCCCCGAGGGAGCGGTGTGCGCGTTCAGTCTGGCCCACCCCAAGGAGCTGGATGAACGCGCTCAGGCTCTGCACCTGCTGCACGTCCAGGACTGCGCCCCGGGCCCGGCCCCGATCGTGTGTGACAAGGGCTTGGCCGGGGCCGAGATCGAGGAGGCCGCGGCGGACCTGGGCCATTTGCTCATCCGCCCGGTCCGCAAGGACGAGCCCGAACCCGAGGTGAAGGTGTTCCCGTCCTGGCTGCGCCAGCGGATCGAGGCGGTGATCTGGACGCTGAAGAACCAGTTCGGGTTGGAGCGGCACGCGGCCCGCAGCACCGAAGGGCTGTGGGCGCGTACCTGTCAGAGGATCTGCGCGCTCAACGCAGCGATCTGGCACAACTGGTTGATCGGTGCCCCGGTGAAGCGATCGTTGATCGCCTACGACCACTGACCAGGAAACCAAACTCCCATCAACGATCTAGAACAGGACCGGGCCGAGAGCGCCGCTGACGCCGCGGAGGAGGCAAGCGGCGAACGCCCGGCCGTCCATGCCGGTTCCGCCGATGCCTGGAAGGAGCTGACCGCGCGCGACGACGTCGATCTGTGCTTCATCGCGACGCCCTGGGAGCTGCACCATCCCCAGGCCAAGGACGCGATGGAGAACGGCATGCACGCCGCGGTGGAGCTGCCCATCGCCGTCACGCTGGACGACATCTGGGACTTGGTGCGCACGTCCGAGCGCACCCGCAAGCACTGCATGCTGATGGAGAACGTCAACTACGGCCAAGAGGAGCTCCGTATCCTCATGATGGCCAAGGAAGGGCTCTTCGGGGACCTCCTGCACGGCTCCGGCGGATATGTCCACGACCTTCGCGACCCCTACCTGTTCCACGGCGCCTACCACCCGGAGGACTGGCGCCGCACTTGGCAGACCAGGATGAACGCGAGCCACTACCCGATGCACGGCATGGCCCCGATCACCGCCGCCATGGACATCAACCGGGGTGACCGCCTGGACCAGTTGGTGTCGTTCTCCTCCCCCGCACTGGCCCTGACCGAGTACCGCGAGGAGAACCTGGACTCCGACCACCCCGCTTGGGAAGACGACTGCATTTCCGGGGACCGCAACACCCGTCTGGTCAGCACGGCCTTGGGGAGGATGATCCGGGTCGAACACGACGTGAACACGCCGCACCCCTATTCCCGGGCCAACACCCTCGCCGGAACGCGCGGGGTGTGGATGAGTGACCCGCAGCGGATCTGCCTGGAGTCCTTGGGCCACGACGACCACCAGTGGCGGGACTTCGACGATTCCTACGAGGAGTACGACCACTGGCTGTGGAAGGAGATCGGTGATGAGGGCGGGGGCCACGGGGGAATGGACTACATCCTCCAGTGGCGGACCATCCAGCTGATGCGGCTGGGGCTCACCCCCGACATCGACGTCTACGATTCGGCTTCGCTGTCCGCGGTGGTGCCGCTGTCGGAGCTCTCCCTCGAGCGGGGCGGCACCGTGCGGGTACCCGACTTCACCCGAGGCCGCTGGAAGGACGCCCGCCCGGGGTTGGAACGGGAAAAGCCCGAGGACCCCGAGTTGGACTGAACAAGTCCGCACCGTGCCCGCTGGCCTCCGCACCCCGTGGAGTGCGGAGGCCGGCGCGGCACGGTCGCGGTGGTCCTGGACCATACCCCCGCGGCCCAGCCACGACGGGAGACCGCGGTCAAGACGAGGGTTCCTCGTGCTCCGGCCTCAGGCTGGAGGCCCGGGGGACGAAGTCCAACTCCAGTTCGCGCAACGTACCTTCGGCAGCGCGATCGGCCAGGATGTCCAACAGGAGCTGACCACACTCCTCCCCCGCCTCCGGCCCCTTGGGGTCCACGGCCGTGACCGACGGGTCCATGGTGCGCAGGGCCGAACTGTCCACGCAGGAGGCGAGGAGGAAGTCCTCGCCCAGGCGCAGCCCTCGAGCAGCCAGGCTCGGGGCGACGGACGCGGCGACGCCATCGGAACCGCACACCAGGGCATCCACGTCGGGAACGGCGTCCAGCAGTGCCTCCGCCTCGGCCCGGACCGCCTCCGGTGAGACACCGAAGGCCACCGTTGCCACAGCGGCGTGGAACCCGTGCTCGAGGCACCAGGACTGGTAGGCGGCCTCGATGGAACGGGCCCAATCGGAATCGGTGGTGGAAGCCAACAGAGCGATCCGGCGCGCCCCGTTCTCGCTCAGGTGGTCCAGGAGACGCCGGGCCATCCTGCCGTGGTCGGACCAGACCACTCCGGTCGGCCGCACCCCCGCCATTCGCTCGCAGGTCACCACGGGCAGGCCCGAGTCCACCAGGTGCGAGGCCATCGGGTCGCTGTGCACCGGATCGCACAGGATGAGGCCGTCCACCCGCGGGGTGTGCTTGGGCCGGGAGCTGTGTGCCGAGACGATGAGCGTCACGTCGTACTCCGATGCGGCGACTGTGTCCAAGACTCCGTGGACGAAAGACAGGTAGTACTCCGACCGCACCAGCACCTGAGGAATGTAGAGGCCGATGGCGCCGGTCGTGGCGGTGCGCAGGGACCGGGCCGAACGGTTGATGGAGTACCCCAGCCGCCGCGCCGTTGCGACGACGGTCTCCCGGGTCCCGTCCGACACCCGTCCCCGACCTCGGAGCGCGTCAGACGCCGTGGTCTTGGAAACGCCTGCGGCACGGGCGACATCGACGATCGTGACCGCGTTCAAGGCCGTCAGTCCTTTCTCGGCGTGGATCCGGTTGTGCCTACAGGTCAAGATAGGTCCCCGCCCGGGGTCGCCGCTCCCCTGCCGTGCACAAGGTGGACCCGGCGCATGGGCGGGGCACGTACTCGGCAGACGGGGTGCCGACGCGGCGGGCCCGGTTCAGAAGACCTGCCAGGAGGCCGGGGTGGCCGTGCAGGGTGTGCCCTCGTGCAACCAGACGGCTCCCTCTCCCAGGTCCAACGCGATGGTCATCAGCGTCTGCCAGCGGTCCTGGAAGAGGTGCGCGGGGTCGGCGTGACAGCAGAGAGGGGCGCCGTCCTCGGTGTGCGCGGCCATGCCTTCGACCCGTTTGGCTACGTCCTCCGCGGTGAGCTTTTCGCGGTTCGCGGCCAACATACGCAACCTCGGATAACTGTTGGACGCGGGCGGCACCAACTCACCGCGCGCGAGTACGGAATCGAGGAAGTGGTTGGTGTGCACCAGCATGCCGTCCCGCGGCCGAACCAGTGCCGTACCTCCCGCGCTGAGCTCGATGCACACGGCATCGGCCACGCCGTTCCGGAAGGAGACCACCGTGAGCACCGTCGACGCCGTCACAGGGGCCGACCGGGCGATGGCCACCGCTTCCTCCGGTTCCCGTGCGCGGTCGAGGATCTCCCGGGCCACCGCGTGCACGGGTACCCCGACGCCGTCACCGTCGGCCGCGTGGTTGAGGATGTTGAAGTGCACTCCCAGACCCTCGCTGTTGAGCCCGATCTTGCCGAGCATGCCGAACTCCGCGAAGGAGCGGACCCGCATTCCGGCGGCGGTGCGGTGCCGCACCACCTGGGTGTCGGGGTTGGACTCGTCGTGCCAGTCCCAGGTCTGGAGGGTGATCGGCGGCCCCTCCGGCGGCAGCACGACGGAGGTGGAGCACTCCCCCTCCCCGGTGGCGCCCACGGTGGCCAGCACCTCGGTGCGCGCATTGAGCAGACCGAGTTCCCACGGTGCGCGGCCGGCGCCCGCGGCGATTCCGTGCAGCTCCCGGCCCAGGTCCGGAGACCAGGCGCCGATGGACTCGACCGCGGCTGCGCCGAGGTCGGGGACGTCTTCCGGGGTGACCCCGACCGCGCTGAACAGACGCCGGTAGAGGAGGAGGTTGAGGTCGATGTCGGCGGCGAAGGCCGTGCCGATGGCGCGACCGCGGTCCCACGGGTCGGTGGTGTCGGTGGTGAACCTCCTGACGGTCATCGGACGGCGCTCAGCACGGCGTCCCAGGCCACCTCGGAGGTGACCGTGGCGAGGGCGAGGGAGCTGACGGAGTTCTCGCCCAGTGGGGGCGCACCGGCGGCCGGCAGGTCGACTTCGTCGGTGGTGAGTGCGAACAGGGTGTCCCCGTCGTGGTCGGTGTGGAAGGGCTGGATCGCCCGATGCATGGAACTGTGCACCTGGCGCCCGAAGTGGCGCAGTTCCTTGTCTGCCAGGCGCACGTTGGTCACCGCCACCGTGACCGTGGTGTTGCCCGCCGCGCTGCTGGGGACGGTCTCCCCCGCCAGCGCCCGCGCGTAGTCCTCCTGAGGGTGGCGGCGGGTCCCGGTGGCGGTGTCGTAGTTGCCCCGCACAACGGTGCCGCCCCGGTCGACGACCACCCCGACCGGGTTGACGACGGTGACCACCAGAACGCGGATGTCGCCCAAGCGCAAGAAGGCCGCGCCCTGACCGGCGAATTCGCAGCGGGCCGCCGCGATCTTGCCCGCGGACGCGCTGGTGCCGGCTCCCACGCGGCCGACCGGGATCCGATCGGGCCGGGCCTCGCGGAAGGCCGCGCGGCCGAGCGCGGCGTCGGGAACCACCGCGTTGGGCCGGGCCCCGAGGTCGTAGACCACCGCACCGGCGACGGTGCGCAGATCACGCCAGCCCACCCGGTTTCCGGTGCTCAGAAGCAGTTCCTCCTGTACCCCCGTCGCGGCCGCCAACCCGTAGGAGGAACCGCCCGCGACGCACACAGCATGGTTGAACTCCAAGTGGCGACCGACGATGCCGATGGCCCCGCCCCGAGCGTCGACGCTGGTCCGGGCACCCTCAGGGATCGCGACGACGGTCGCGCCGGTGGGCCCTTCGGCGTACTCTGCCGTGCCCACGCGCACGCCCGGGAAGTCGAACTCGACGGCGCCCGCCCCCGTGCTCCGAACGGGCTCGAGCCGGTCGTAGTCGTCGTTTCCCGGACCGGGCTCCCAGTCGGGCACCGGCACCAGGCGCGGATCAGTGGCGGTCATGATCCCTCCAGAGGGGAGACGGAGGTGGGTAGGACGGCGCTGAGCACGGCGTCCCAGGCAGTTTCGGCCGCGATCGTGCCCACGGCGGTTGAGGCGGAGGCGCCGACGTCCCCGCCGAGGCTGATTTCGTCGGTCGTGAGAGCGAAGAGGGTGTCGCCGTCGTTCTCGGTGTGAAAGGGGACGATGGCCCGGTTCATGGAGCCGTGGACCTGTCGTGCGAAGAGGTCCAGCTCGCGGTCGTCGAGGGCGGCGTTGGTGACCACGACCGTGAGGGTGGTGTTGCCGTGTCCAGACCGCGGGAGGGATGCCGATCCCACCGCCTCGGTGTAGTGGGTGTCCAGGTGTCGGCGGGTCCCGGTGGCGGAGTCGTAGTTGCCCCGCACAACGGTGCCGCCCCGGTCGACGACCACGCCGAGGGGGTTGACGACGGTGACCACCAGGACGCGCACGTCGCCCGCCCGGCGGAACGCCGCGCCCTGACCGGCGAACTCGCAGCGCGACCAGTCGGCCTTGCCTGCGGACGCCGACACGCCGGCCCCCACCCGGCCCACGGGCACGCAACCGTGGACCGCGGCCCGGATCGCGCTCCGGCCTAGGGCGGCGTCGGGCACCACGGAGTTGTCCCGGGCGGAGAAGTCGTAGATGACGCCCGTGGACACCAGGCGCAGGTTGTCGACGGAGGTGCGGTTGCCGTTGCGGGCCAGGAGCTCGGCCGCCACCCCCGACCCCGCTCCGAGGCCGTAGACGGAGCCGCCGGCCAGGCAGACGGCGTGGGCCAGGTACTCGAACCCGCTGCTGAGGCCGACCGCCCCGCCGCGTGCGTCGATGGCCATCCGGGCCCCGGCCGGGACGTGGACGACGGTGGCCCCGGTGGGCCCCTCCTCGTAGACGGCCGAGCCGACTTCCACGCCGGGGAAGTCGTAGTCGACGTGCCCCTCTGGTCGTCCCGCCCCGGGCACAAGTGGTGCTGAGTCGGTGTTGCCCTTTCGGGCGCCCCAAGAGGGGACACCGGTGAGGCGGGGTGCCCCGACGGGTAGCGGGGGGCGGGTGCTCACATGGCCTCCAGGAGTCGGCGCGAGTAGGAGTGCTGGGGTCGGTCGTAGAAGACCCGCGTGGGCGCGGCCTCGACGATCTCGCCGCTGAGCATGACCGCGACGCGGTGGGCGAGGTAGCGCACGGCCGCCAGGTCGTGGGATATGAACAGGGCAGCGAAGCCGTGCTGCTCCTGCAAGTCCCGGATGAGGTTGAGGATCTGCGCCTGGACGGAGACGTCCAGGGCGCTGACCGCTTCGTCGAAGACGATGAAGCGCGGCTCGGTGACGAGGGCGCGGGCGATGGCCACCCGCTGGCGCTGACCGCCGGAGAGTTCGTGCGGGTAGCGGGCGGCAGTCCCGTCAGGTAGCCCGACCTGGTCGAGCATCCGCTTGGCGGCGGCCAGGTGCGACCGTGGGGAGGAGCCGTCGCGGGCGGAGAGCGGTTCGGCCACCGTGGGACCGACCTGGATTCGCGGGTCGAGGGAGGAGTACGGGTTCTGGAGCACCCCTTGGACGAGGCCCGGTCTGCGGCGCGAGCGCTGCAGGGGTTCGCCCAGGAAGGAGACCGAACCCGCGGTGGGGCGGCGCAGGCCCAAGGCGACCGAACCCGTGGTGGTCTTGCCGGAGCCGGACTCGCCGACCAGCCCCAGGGTCTCCCCGTCACCGACGCTCAGGTCCACGCCGCGCATCGCGTGCACGACTCGGCGGCGGCGCCCCCAACCCGAGGTGAACACGGTGTCCACGCCGCGCAGTTCGACGACTGGTCCGGGTGCGGTCACGGGGGCCCTCCCTCGTCGGCAGATGCCGTGCCCCCGAACTCGGGGCGCAGGCACAGGACTCTGCGGCCGTCGACGTCCTGCGGCAGAGGACGGTTGTCACGGCACACGCTGGCGGCTTTCGGGCAGCGGGGTTCGAACGCGCACCCGTGCGCGCTCTCGCTCAGCGTCGGCGGGCTGCCCGCGATGGCCGGAAGCCGCTGTCCGGGGCGTGCCCGGGCGGGGTCGGCCTCGGACAGGGCGCGGGTGTAGGGGTGGCGGGGCGTGTCCAGGACCGTCCGTGTGGCGCCGTCCTCGATAACCCGGCCGCCGTACATGACGGCGGTGCGGTCGCACCAGCGGGCGACGGCGCGCAGGTCGTGGCTGAGCCACAGGACGGTGGAGCCCTTCTCTGCGGCCAGGTCCATCACGAGCCGGGTTACCTCCTCACGGGCCTGGGCGTCCAGGGCGGCCGTGGGTTCGTCGGCGATCAGGAGCCGGGGCGCCCGGGCCAGGACCGCGGCGACGACGATCCGCTGGGCCATGCCACCGGAGATCTCGTGCGGGTACAGGCGCATGACCCGGTCGGGCCGGTCGATGAGGACCCGGTCGAGGAGGGAGACCAGGGTGTGCTTGTCGTGCTTGGTGCGGCGGAGGACCAGGCGCAGCCAGCGGCCGATGCGCTTGGTGGGGTCCAGTGCTCCGTGGGGGTCCTGGGGGATGTAGCCCAAGACGTTGCGGCGCAGCGCGCGGAGTGCGGCGGGGTCAAGGGACGACACGTCGCGGCCGTCCACGGCGATGCTTCCGGAGACGCGGGCACCCGGCGGCAGGAGCCGGCCCACGGCCAGGCCCAGGGTGGACTTGCCCGAACCGCTCTCGCCCACCACACCGACCCGCTCCCCTTGAGCGACGGACAGGTCCGCTCCGTCCAGTGCCCGGTTGACGCCGTGCCGTGCGGTGTAGTCGACGACCGCGCCGTTGACGCTGAGAACGCAGCTCACAACGACCTCGCCTTCCGGGGCTCGAAGCGGTCCCGCAGGCTGTCACCGATGACGTTGATGGACAGGAGGGCCAGGACCAGGACGATGCTGGGGGCGAGCAGCGTCCAGGGGGCGTAGACCATGTAGACGGTGCCTTCCTGGATGAGCAGGCCGAGGGAGGAGTCGGGCAGCTGGACACCGTACCCCAGGAAGCTCAGCCCGCCCTCGACCAGGATGGCGACGGACAGGGCGTAGGTGGTCTGCACGGCGACGGTGCCCGAGACGTTCCTCAGGACGTGGCGGGTCATGATGCGGGGCGCGCTCACCCCGCTGATGCGGGCGGCGACGACGTAATCGCGGAAGGCGACTGACCGGGCAGCGGCGCCGACCATGCGGGTCATCAGCGGTACCGTCACCAAGACGATGCTGACGAGGGCGGCCACGCTGCCCGGTCCGATGACCGACGCCATCAGGATGGCGAGCACGATCGCGGGGAAGGCGTACAGGACGTCGCCCACGCGCATGACGAGCCCGTTGGCGAAACCACCGAGGTAGCCGGCGACGATGCCGCAGGCGGTGCTGAGGACAGCGGTACAGAGCACCGCCGCGGCGGAGAGCACCAGCGTCGTGCCTATGCCCTCGATCACGCGTGGCAGCAGCGACCGGCCGAGGCTGTCGGTACCCAGCGGGTAGGCCGCGGAGGGCGGGGACAGCCGCGGTCCCACAATGTCCGTGGGGCTGCCGCCCACACCCGCCAGCGGTCCGAGGACGGCGGCCCCGGTGAGCAGGGCCAGCAGACCGAAACAGGACACGGTCAGCGCGTCGAACGAGGTGTTCTTCATCGCTTCCTCCCGGTGACGGCGACCCGGGGGTCGAGCAGACCGGTGAGGACGTCCACGAGCAGGCTCATGAGCACGAATACCGCGGTGGCGAGCAGGACACAGGTCTGGATGACCGTGAAGTCGCGCCGCCCCAGGCCGAGAACCAGGTACGAACCGATACCGGGGATGTTGAAGACGCTCTCGACGATGACGGCGCCTCCCAGGAGGGTCGCGGTGATCATCCCGGTGAGGGTGAGTACCGGGATGGCGGCGTTGCGCATGACGTGGTGGGTGATGATGAACAGGCGGGTCTCGCCCCTGGCCGCGGCGGCCGCCACATGTGGTTCCACCATGACGTTGAGTACGGCGTCGCGCGTGGCCCGGGCCGTCGCCGCGATACAGAACACCGACAGGACCAGGGACGGGGGCAGGAAGGAGACCACCGCCCCCAAGAAGTCATCGTCCGGCGTGACGAAGGAGCCGACGGTGAACCCGAGCGAGTACCGGGAGAGGACGAAGACCGCCATCGCGGCCAGCACGAACTCCGGAACGCTGATGCCCACCCCGCTGACCAGTCGCCCCATTGCGGTGGAGCGGACGCTGCCGGTACGGGTACCGGCGAGCAGGCCCAGCGGAATTCCGATGAGCACGGTCCACACGACCGCCATCGCCGTGAGCAGGGCCGTGGTCGGCAACCGGGCGCCCAGCTCCTCGGCGACGGGCGTGCCGCTCGCCAACGAGAGGCCGAAGTTGCCTTGGAGTACCTGAGCGATCCAGAGCACGTACTGCTCGAGCAGGGAGCGGTCGAGCCCGAACTGGGTCCGCAGCTCCGCTCGGTCCTGTTCCGAGGCCAGCGGGCCCAGGACGATCTGGGCGTAGTCCCCCGGCAGGAAGCGCACGACCGCGAAGATCAGCAGTGACGCGCCGATCATGACCGCGGCCGCGCCGAGCAGCCTGCCGGAGAGCCAGAGGAGGAAGCGCATCGCCTCAGGAACCCAGGAGTCGGAAGTCGACGATGTTGCGGAGGAAGTCGCCGTAGCCCTCGTTGGCGTAGAGGGTGGGGCTGACCGCGTCGGCGCGGTAGCCGATCGCGCTCGGACGGGTGACCAGCGGCACCATCTCCGAGCGCTCGTCCACGGCGGCGCACAGATCGTTCAGGACTTCGTCGCGCTCGTCGCCGGCGGGGGTCTCGCTGGCGCTCACGACGAGGTCGTTGACCTCTTGGCCCCCGGTCATGAAGTCGGCCGTGAACGGTGACAGGTCGGTGTTCCACCATCGGGTGATCATGGCGGCGTCTCCGTAGCCCGCATACCAGTTCACGCCCATGTCGGCGTCGGCGGTGCTCCCGCTGTAGAAGACATCGCCGTAGGCGGCGTCGTCGATAATGTCGATCTCGACGCTGAGCCCGTAGCCGGCCAGCTGCTGCTGGATGACCTGGGCGATCTGGCCGGGGGCGCTCGCCGAGCTGTAGGTGACGAGGGACATCTCCAGGGACGTGACGTTCTCACCCTCCAGGACCTCGGTGATCTCCTCTTCCGGCATGAGCGCGGAGGGAAGTTCCTCGGCGCTGCAGGATCCCGGGAGTCCGGCGGGTGTGACACCGGTAGCGACCGCGTGGCCGCTGAGTGCGACTTCGGCGAGCTGGGCGCGATCGATCGCCGCGTTGACCGCGAACCGCACCTCGTCGGAGGCGAGCGGTGAGTCGGGGTCGGCCGAGTTGAGGATGAGGTAGTAGAAGTCGGTGTTCTGCTGGTAGACGACATGGGCATCTTCGGTGCCCTGGAGGTGTTCGGAGGCGTCGGCCCCGTCGAAGTATGCGAAGTCGGCGCTGCCGTCGCGGAGCGCGGCCAGGCGGTTGGACTCGTCGGCGACGATGGAGACGTCCACGGCGTCGATGGCCAGGTCGTCGTCACGCCAGTAGTGCTCGTTGCGCTCGAAGGTCCAGGATTCGTCCTGGACGTGTTCGGTGGCGACGAAGGGGCCGGTGCCCACCATTTCGGTCGTCGGGTCTACGGAGCCCTCGTCGATCTCGGTCATCGGGAGGACGGCGGCGGGGGTGCCGGCCAGGGCACCCAAGAACGCCGTGTGCGGTCGCTCCAGACCGACCGTGACCTCGTATTCGGCCGTCTCCTCGACCGAGTCCACCGGGCCGAGTTGGGCGGCCCACGGTGACTCGGATTCCAGGAGGAACTCCAGGCTGCGTTTGACGTCTTCCGCGGTCATGGGTCTGCCGTTGGAGAAGACCGCGTCCTCGCGCAGGGTGAGGACGTAGGTGGTGTGGTCGGGCTGGTCCCAGGAGGTGGCCAGGCCGGGGAGGAACTCGAAGTCGGGGCCGACCTCGACCAGGGTGTCGTAGCTGAGCCCCATGAGGCTCCAGGAGCGGGCGGCCTCAGCGGAGCGCGGGTCGAGCCCGTCGGCTTCGAGGGTGTCGTGGTCCAAGTGGACGTTGAGGGTGCCACCACCGTCCAGGGATTCGTCGGCCACCGCCAGGTAGCCGGGTTCCTGTTCGACCGAGGGGTCGGTCACGGGCGTGTCGGAGGCAGAGGTGCACGCGGCGAGCAGGGCGAGGACCACTAGCGCCGTACCGACGACCGTGGGTCGATGCGTCATGGGGGTGTCCTTGTAAACACGGGGGGTGAAGGCGCCCGGAACACACGAGGGCCGGGACCGGAGCGCCGGATCGTTCCGGCATGCAGTGAACCTAGTGTGAGCTCCCAGCTGAGTCAAGGGCGACCCGAACGGTTCACTTGGCCGAAACTTTCAGCTACAACCTCGTTGACTGCGCGTTTTCGCACCAAGCCGGGAGTTGACATCCGGAGCCAAGACTGCCTGGACTCAGGCTGCCGTAACGATCCGGCACTGTGCTCAAGAGACCGCGCCAGCGGGGGCGGGAGGCTGTTAGTCGGGAAGCGGTTCCTGATCGAACGGTCGTCGGGGTCCTCCTGCCCCGGCGGCTACTCCGCGCCCCCGGCTCCCGGCCGAGCGCGATCAGGTGGTCGTGCTCGGCCCCGTCCAGTTTCGGCGCCGAGGAGAGGCCGTCGTACCTCCAGCACGCGCCGCCACGGCGAGGCACTGGGGGGAACGCGAGTACCAGGTTCGATAGGCACTCCCTCACGAGTCACCGGTGACTTAGCGTGAGGGGTATGAACATTCCACACGCCACCCTGAACAACGGGGTGGAGATGCCGGTCCTCGGGTTCGGTGTCTTCCAGACCCCGCCGGAGCAGACCGTCGCGGCCGTGGAGGCGGCACTGTCCACCGGGTACCGGCACATCGACACCGCCGCGGTCTACGGCAACGAGCGCGAGGTGGGTGAAGCGGTCCGGCACTCCGGCCTGGCCCGCGACGAGGTCTTCCTGGAGACCAAAGTCTGGATCACCGACTACGGCCACGACGAGACCCTGCACGCCTTCGACAAGTCCGCCCGCAAGCTCGGCGTCGAGCAGTTCGACCTGCTGATCCTGCACCAAGCGCTTCCCGGGGAGTTCGAGCGGACCGTCCAGGCCTACCGGGCCCTGGAGAAGCTCTACACTGACGGCAGGGTGCGCGCGATCGGCGTCTCGAACTTCATGACCGACCACCTCGACCGGCTGCTCGACCAGACCGAAGTCGTACCGGCGGTCAACCAGATCGAGGTCCACCCCTACTTCCAGCAGACCGATCTGCTGAATTACAACAGCGAACTCGGCATCCTCAACCAGGCCTGGTCGCCGATCGGCGGCATCACGTTCTATCGCGACGGGTCAAAGGGTTCCACGCTGGAGGACCCGGTGATCCGAGAGATCGCGGCCGCGCACGGCAAGACGCCCGCGCAGGTGATGTTGCGCTGGCACCTGCAGCAGGGCCGCCAGGTAATCCCGAAGTCGGTGACGCCGTCGCGGATCACCGAGAACTTCGACGTGTTCGACTTCGATCTCACCGCCGAGCAGCTCGCCGCCATCGACGCGCTCGACACCGGTGTCCGCGGCGGTCCGGAGCCCGCTGACGTCACCCTCGAGACCTTCGGTGTGGAAATCCCCGAGGCCTGAGGAGTCACCGAGCGCACGCGCACGCTCGATCAGGGACCGGAGGTCTCCGCCTCCGGTCCCCTTCCCTTCATCCAGCTCGACACCGCAGGGATCCGACCCGTGGTCTTTCATGGGGATCCCCTTACCCGACCCGTTTCACCTACCCCTGAACTGTCATTTAGGCGCCCGCATGAGGTCGTCGCTAGGAGCTGCGTTCGCGTCCGTTTCCGGATGAGGGATATCGGGACAGTCCTTCCTTCCGGTTCCAGGGTTGGCCCGGCGGAGCACGGCCTTGTCGCACCGTCGACCAGGCCTCTCGCGATCACTGACCTTGTGCTTAAAATCAGAAATGGAATGTGACTTAATACCAGCAGGATGGATATTGGCACCCCATTCCCGCGCGCCCAGATATTCAACCACCATGCATGAAGATCCTTGCGGAATCCGGATAACTTCGCGTGATTAGACTATCCAAGTCGTCATGACGACAGATACACCGGAAACCGAGGACCGAAGGTGCGGTGGCGTAGCTGCGGAAAAGCTCCTGGACGTCACTCGGACTTTCCGAGGACGTCGCTGTCGATCTCGGCGCCAGCAATCTCACCGCGCAACCGATTGAGGTGCTCACGTGCCGCGACCGCCCCTGTCCGGTCGCGAGCGGCCAGTTCCATAGCTAGCGCGTGAGTGACGATCCAGCCCGCCAGGTTCTCGCCCGCAGCGCCCGAAGTGGAAGGGGGGGTCGTGATGACGGTATCGACTTCTCCCGCCAGTACATCCCCCAGCGCCTCAGTGATGACGACGGTAGGCGCACCGACTTCGGCGGCGCGGCGCAGCAGGGAATCGATCTCACGGAACAGGCGCAGCGGGGACAGGACCACCACCGCGTCATCAGGACCGAGGCCCAGCAGGTCATCGGCCAGCCGGAACCCCGTGGCCCCCAGAGCGGTGCAGCGTCGGCCCAGCCGACTTACCTCGAGAGACAGGTAGTGGGCAGCTCCGGACGCGGGGCCGATGCCGTAAACCACGGTGCGTTCTGCCTCTTCGATAACCCCGACGGCCTGGTCGAAGGCATGCGGGTCGACGGCATTAGGAAGGCGCCGGACGAGGTCAGCGCTGTCGGCGATGACCTGGTCGAAAACTCGGGCACGACCGATGTACTCCAGCCGCTGGTCAAGTACACGTGCGGGGTCGCGTCGGGCGGTCAGCATGTCACTGAGCGCCCGCTTGAGTTCGCGCAGGCCGCTGTAGCCCAGCGAGCGCGCGGTACGCACAACGGTGGCGTCGCTGGTTCCGGTCAGCGCGGCCAGTTCCGCGGCCGAAGCGGTCACGGCCTCCCCGGGCCGATTGAGCAGGAAGTCGGCAACGGTGCGCTCACGCGGTGACAGCGCGGCGATGTTGGCCGACACGCGGCCGGGAAGACCGCCCCCGCCAGCGGATGAAGTTTTCATTACTTGATTGACCCTTCGATGTAGTAAACACTACTATCCTGTGCACTGGCCCACACTAGGAGCTCCCAATGAAGCACCAGGTCGTCATTATCGGCGGTGGCGTCCACGGCTGCGCCGCCGCCTGGACACTCGCCGACGCAGGCGCCGACGTCCTCCTCCTCGAAGCCGACACCATCGCCTCCGGCGCCTCAGGCGGCTTCGGCCGCCGAGGAGTCCGAGGAAACCGCCGCGACCTGCGGGAACTACCCCTGATGAGGTCCTCCTACCGTCTCTGGCCCACTTTGGACGAACGGCTCGGCAGCCCAACCGGATACCAGCGCACCGGAGGCCTGTACCTCATCGAACGGGAGACCACCGGCACCAAGGGCGGCCTGGTCGCCGCCCGCGCCCATGCTCACATCCAGTCCCAGATGGGCGTCCCGACGAAGCTCATCGACAGGCAACGGCTCACCGAACTCGAACCGGAGGTCGCACCCGGTGTCCGCGCTGCGCTCTACGCGCCCCTGGACGGATCCGCCGACCACACTGCGACCACACTCGCCTTCGCCCAAGCCGCTCGCAAAAAGGGCGCAACCATCCGCGAGGGCACAGCCGTCACCGGCCTGCACCGCCATGGCGGCCGTATCACTGAGGTGGAAACCAACGACGGCAGTCGCCACGCTGTAGGCGAGGCCCTGTTGGTCCTCAACAACACCGGAGCCGCCAAACTCCTCCAGGACCAGCTCAAGCTGTCACTACCAGTCTGGCCGATCCTGCCCCAGGCCCTGCGCCTGCCAGCGGGCGCCGACGCGCCCCGGATCAACCATCTCATCGGCCACGACCACCGACCGTTGTCCCTCAAAGCCCTGCCCGACGGCTCCACCATGCTCAGCGGAGGCTGGCGCGGACGGTGGCGCGCCGAACTGGGCCGCGGTGAGACAACCGCCGAAAGTGTCTCCGGCAACATCGCCACCGCGGCTGCCGTGTACCCCGCCTTGGGCGGTACCCGCCCCGACATCGCCGACGCCGAACGGCCCGAATCCTGCAGTGTCGACGAAATCCCCATCATCGACCGCATCCCCGGCACCGCCAACGCCTGGGTCGGCACCGGATGGACCGGCCACGGCTTCGCCATCGCCCCGGCAGTGGCCGAAGCACTCAGCTTCTGGGTGCGGACCGGATCGCGCCCGGACAGCCTCTCCCCCTTCGCGCTCGCCCGATTCGACAGCGCGGCGCCCCCCAACCCGACCGCTGGCTGAGTCCCAGCCACGGTCAGCAAGGAGCACACATGTTCCCTACCGAAGAAATCAGCGGCGACAGCCTCAACACGCTCCTGTTCGCCATCACCGTTCTCGGACTACTCATCCTGGCGGGGGTCGTACTCCGGCTCCTCATCGCCCCGCTGCGCCGCATGTTCATTCCGGCGGCACTCATCGGCGGGACACTCGGCGCGATCCTGGGCCCCTACGGTGCGGGACTGTTCCCCGAAGCGATGGCCGCCACCTGGGCAGGGCTGCCCGAAATCCTGATCACGGTCGTGTTCGCTCCCATGCTCCTCGGGATGAGCATGCCCTCTCCACGCCAGACCTACCACCTCATCATGCCCCAGCTGCTGTTCGGTTACTTGGGCGTGGCCCTGATGGTCGGGGTCCCCATGCTGGTCTGCGCGGCCCTGCTAGTCCCGTTCTTCAATGTTGGGCCGATGTTCGGCACCATCGTCGAGATCGGCTGGCCGGGTGGCCACGGGACGGCGGCGGGAATGGCTCCCGTATACGAAGGGCTGGGGTGGTCCGACGGCGGTTCCCTCGCTCTGGCCTCGGCGACCGCAGGTCTGTTGTTCGGCATCATCGTCGGCGTCGTCATGATCAACATCGCCGCGCGACGAGGGGATCTCAGCGCCACCCGATCCGGGCGCCCAGCCGGCGCGCCCGATCTGCTCCCCGAAGAGGAACAGGGCCCATCGGGCCGGACCACGGTGAACAAGGACCTCATCGACGGCTTGGCATTCCATGGAGCGCTCGTCGCGGGCGCGATCCTCATCGGGTGGGTACTCCAGTACTTCGTTGATCAGGTCGTCCCCGGGATGCCGCTGTTCCCTCTGGCCATGATCGGTGGTGCGATCGTCCAGGCGGTCATCGCCCGTACACCGCTGGCGGCTGCCGTCGACCCCGGGACCCTTCGGACGATCCAGGGTGCCGCGCTCGACCTGCTGGTGGTCTCGGCGGTGGCCTCGATCACGGTTCCCGTCGTCGTTGAGAACCTTGTTCCGCTGAGCGTGCTCATGGCGGTGGCCGCCATCGTGTCCGTTGCCTTCTTCTACTGGGCAGGACCCCGGATGTTCCGCACGTCCTGGTTCGAACACTCCATCGTCAACTTCGGAACCCTGACCGGGGTGGCTTCCGTCGGCCTCATGCTGTTGCGCACAGCCGACCCGGGGATGAAAACCGACGCCGCCCGCGCCTACGCTCTGCGGGCACCGTTCTTCAGCCCGTTCCTGGGCGGCGGTCTGGTCAGCGCGGCGCTGCCGATGTTGGCACTGGGCCTGGGTCCGTGGGGTCTGGCGATCGGCGCCCTCGGGGTCGCCCTCTTGGTGTACGTCCTCGCCCGGCTACTGGGGCTGTGGCAGGCACCGAAGACCGGTGTGAAAACGGCCGCCTCGGCGTAGTTCCGCCCTGGCTACTGTCCCGACAAGACCGAAACCCAGGTTTACGAGCCGTTGCCCTTGGAGCTGGGCAAGACAGCTCCCTGTGGTGCGTCATTTCCTGAGAAGCCGGGCTCACGCCTAGGGACCCTTCCCCCATCTCCGTCCTTGATGGGCGGCTTGCGGAACCTATGCCCCGTCTTGACCGCGACGAGGTTTATCTCGCCGAAATCATAGTGAAAAGTGGACCTGCGGGCCCGGTAGGCGAACATGCCAAGCCCGCTCAATACCACCGAGGGATCGGGCCAGTCCCGTCAGACCTCTGCACGATTTCACCATTCGTGGCCTGCCGCACCCGCTGGCAGGCCACAGCGGCGTACCCCGGTCGGGGAGCCGCGGTTCACACAAGACCGTAGGGGCGCTCTCGGCGGCCCTGGTCAGGTTCAGGGAGAGGGAAGGAGCGCGGCGTGAGCATGACGACAGGACGCTACAAAGGAGCAATCGCCACCCCGTTCCGTGGGATACGGGACCTGATCTGCGATATGAACCGCATCGCCGACACGATGGCCTCGGTGCGGTCAGGCCCCACCGGCGATGTCGTCCACCCGTGGAGGCCGGCCACAGACATCGTCGCGCGCGGCACTGACGTGCTCATCCGCTGTGACGTTCCAGGCGTACTCCCCGAGGACATACAGGTCATCTACTCCCCGGGGCACCTCTCCATCACCGGCGTGCGCCGCCCCGAACGGGACAGGGGCACTGCTGTCTACGACGAAGACCGGACCAGCGGCGCCTTCCGGCGCGAGATCACCCTTCCCACGAGCGTGGTCCGCCGTGATGTGTGGGCTGAGCTCGACCAGGGGCTCCTACAGATCACGGTCAACGATGCGGCCCGCCCCACGAGGGAGATCGTGATCCCGATCAACGAGGTCACAACCGTTCCCGCTCCGCGTCCGCCGCAGACCTCCTCTCAGCCGGAGACACCAGTCGACGCCGGAACATCGGAGCAAGACGCCGGGCCGACCGGCGGGAGTGCGCCGATCGGCCCGGGGTGATGCCTCCGGGCTCGGAACCGGCGAAGGGAGCACCGGCTCTCGAGCAGTGTGGAGACCCTCCTCCCCTCCGGAGGAAGTTTCACATCGGCTCAGCGCGGGTCCTCAGCCCCGGTTCCCTCGCTCTCGGGTGAGTGCTCACGCAGGTACTCCTCAGTCCCCCGTTCGGCGCCGACGGCGGATTCGGCGAACTCAGGGGTATCGAAAACCTCGCCGGCGAGGGGGTCCTGGAGCGCGGCTTCCTCGTCCCAGTCGATCGCGCCGGTTCGGGGGTCCACCGTGGTGTCCTGCGGAGCGACATCGTGCACGGCCACCACCGTGCTTCCGTCCCCCGAACCGGTGGAGACAGCTCCTGTCGACACCGTGGGGCTGAGCCCGGCGAGTGTGGCTGAGGCTGAGCTGAGCCCGCCCCGGGGGTGCCCGTTCTTCTTCCCCTCTGCCCTCACGAGATCGCGCAGGTTCCTTTCGAGTTCTTCCTCTGTGTCGGACTGCTCCCGCACCGTGGAGACCAGCGCGGACGTGGTCGCGTGGGGGCGGATGCGCACATAGCGGGGCATGACCGCGATTTCGTAGCGAAACATCTTGACGAGCGCGACGACGGCCAGAACGTAGACGACGGAGAGCGGCGCCGCTCCGGCCAGCGAGCTGACCTGGAGCACGGTCAGAGCCGCCTCGCCTCCCGCGAGCAACAGCAGGGCCCCGGCGGCGCCGAGGAGGCAGGACCAGAAGAGGCGCGTCACACGAGGGGTCTCGGCCCGACCGCCATGGCAGAGGACGTCGACCACGAGTGAGCACGAGTCGGCGGAGGTCACGAAGAACAGAGTGATGACGAGGATCGCCACTGCGGAGAGCAGTGCGATGGCTACTCCCCCGACAGGCAGGTTCTCGAAGAGCAAGAACAGGGAGGTGTCGGTGTCGATGGCTCCGTCCCCTCCGACCATTCCGCCTTCGGAGATCTGGTAATGGATCCCGCTGCTACCGAAAATGGTGAACCAGAGGACCGCGATGGCGGTGGGCGCCAGCATGACGCCGAGAATGAACTCTCGGATGGTGCGGCCCCGGGAGATCCGGGCGATGAACATACCGACGAAAGGAGCCCAACTGAGGAACCAGCTCTGGGTGAACAGGGTCCAGTCGAGTGTCCATCCGTCGTCGACCCCCGCCCCGGTCACGAACATGAGTTCGGGAAAGGCCTGAATGTACTCCCCGGTGTTCTGGACCAACGACTGCAGGAGGAAAACGGTCGGCCCGAGAAGCAGCACGCCCAGTGCCAGCAGGGCGGCAAGAATCATGTTGACGTGCGAGAGCCAGCGCAGGCCCTTGTACAGCCCCGTGATCACGGAGACGGTGCTCACCGCGGTGATGACGACGACCAGCCCGACGAGAACCATGTCGGAGGGGTCGAACCAGCCGAGGTGGGCCAGACCGGCCTGGATCTGGAGGACCCCCTGGCCGAGGGAGGTCGCCACTCCGAAGAGGGTACCGACGACGGCGAAGACGTCGATGGCGTGACCGACCCAGGACTCGATGAGCTTGCGACCGAAGACGGGTTCGAGCAGCCATCTGATGGACAGGGGGCGCCCCCGGCGGAAGGTCATGTAGGCCAAGCCGAGTCCGACCACGGCGTAGATGGCCCACGCGTGCAGACCCCAGTGGAACATGGCCTGGCCGATGGCGGCACGCGCAGCTTCGTCACTGCCCGGTTCCACCCCCAGAACCTCCGGCGGAGCGACCATGTGGTTCAAGGGTTCGGCCACGCCCCAGAAGACCAGGCCGATTCCCATACCCGCGGCGAACAGCATGACGAACCACGTGAGCACGGAGAACTCGGGCTTTTCGCCGTCACGACCCAGTCGGATGTTCCCTGCTCTGGACAGTGCGGCCCAGAAGGAAAACACCAGGAGCATGGTGACGGCCAGAATGTACCACCACCCGAGCACTTCTCCGATTCCGTCACGAATTCCGGTGAAAGCCGCCTCGGCATCGTCTCCGTACTCCGCCCCGTACCATGTGGCGAGGGCGAGTGCACAGACAACGATGAGGACCGATGGAACGAAGACCGGTTTTGAGAGGCCTTGCCACACGGATTTCAGCGAATTCTCTGAATCTTTCTGTCTCAGAACGGAAGACAAGTGCATTTTCCTTAACTAGGTTTTCTTGCGCCCCTGGCCACCAGCGCATTCGATGGCTCGCGGGAATCGCGGCCGGGAGTCAACTTGGACCCGGATCGTCGCCGACTGTTCTCCGTCGATCGGAACGAGGCCGCAACGCCTTCAGCGAGGTTCTGGTTCCCGCGCACTGACGGGCTTCAGAGCGCAGCGGGGAACCATATTCCGCTGGATGCAAGGGCGGTGTTGTTCGGTGTCCGCCTCAGCGGGACGCCGCCGAGGGTGCTGGGCCGAGGGTGGCCGGGGGAACGCCAAACCGTTGCCGGCCCAGGCAGCCACCATCGTGGGACCCGTCACCCTTACGCCGGGGTCGGCCTCCAACGGAGGAGGCAAGGAGAGCCGACTCGCACAAGAGAGCTATGAGCCCGGACAGCCAGGCGTTGCGTAGGGCCGGTGCGGGTACCACGGGTTGCGCGAGGAGGAGTGCAGGACGCTACCGGGAATCCCCTGACCACGGTTGGCTCGCTCTAACCCTCACGAGCAAGCGGTGTCAGGATGACCGGGAGGATACGGTCCGGCCGTCGTCCACGCCAGGAACCCGGTCCAAGCGGCTCCGCTGACAACCTGTCGCACGGCCCTGGACGCATGGGGGCGGGCGGGTTTCCACTGACGTAGTGACGTCCTCTCCCTCCTTCGCAGGACACAGACCCGGTGCCGTCCGATCCACAGCAGCACCAAGGCATGGGGGCAGCAGGCTGTGCGGCGCCGGGAGGTACTGAGCCAGCCTACCTGCGGCGATCGAGCTGAAAGCGCCCCCGGGCAAGAGCATGGACCCCCGGTCGCGGGACCGAACCGGGTCCCCGAACATCGAGCGATCGGCCGCGGATCCAGCAACGAGCGCTCTAGCCGACATCCGCTGCTCGGCGACCCCTGGGGCACTGTGGCCCCGAATGGTGAGCCGGTTGCGTTCCTCACACACCGGCGCACTCCACGTCGTGACGGCCGGCGCACCCTCATGATCGATCGTCGGACACGTCGGTGCGGAAGTATCGTCACGCGGTGCACGATGTTCTGAAGGAACACCGCCACGCGCCCTTTGGGCGGCGCGCACCACCGAGAGGGGCCGATGATGTCCGAGGCAGGCCATGCGCCCAAGAAGGTCAAGTCCGCCAGTAGGGCGTTGGACATCGTGGACCTCGTCGCCGAGCGGGGCAACGTGACCTTCCAGGATGTCGTCGACTCGGGCCTGCCGAAGTCGAGCGCGTACAGCCTGTTGGCCACTCTGGTCGAATCCGGCTGGCTGGAACACTCTCCGGACACGAGGCGCTACCGCCTGGGCTTGCACGCCTGGCAGATCGGCCAGGCCTACGATGGCCACCAGCTCCTGCTTGAGGCATCGCAGGAGATCATGGACGACGTGGTGGCACAGGTCGGGGAGACGGTCCAGCTGGCCCGCCTCGAAGGCATCGAGAACGTCTACATCGCGATCCGGCTGTCACCGAAGCCGATACGCATGGCCTCGTCGGTCGGCATGCGGTTGCACGCGCACGCCACCGGGATCGGCAAGGCGCTCCTGAGCACTCTGGATCAGCGTGAGGCACGCCGCCGCCTCGACTCTGTGGCTCTGCCGAACCTGACCGAGAACACGGTCACCGACGTCGACGAGCTCATGCGGGTCATCTCCCGAAGCCGCGATCTCGGCTTCGCCGTGGACAACGAGGAGTTCATCGAGGGGTGCCGGTGCGTGGCCGTGCCCGTGACCACGGAGGCCGAGACGGGCGTGTGCGCCGCCTTGAGTATCACGATGCCCACATCGCGCACCGACGACCGGTGGCCGCACTCGATGTACCCGGTCCTGCGGGACGGCGCGAACCGTATCCGCCGCGCCATGGGACTCACGGGCTCCCTTTCACCCTGAGCGGCACAGGCACTTGTGTCTTGGGTCACCAAGTGCCATACTCCCGCGAATTCACGAACTAGAACCTTGGTTCACACATGTGAACCCAGGTGGATTCGAGGGAGGATCACATGACTCGGCCAGCTGGGCCCGGGAGCGCCACGCCGCTCCAGCCCCACGGCGCGGAGGGGGTCGAATGAAGGCCCTCCGCCTCGCGGACTACGGCCGGATGGAGGTCGTCGACCTACCGAAACCGGAAGCGGGCCCTGGTGAGGTACTGATCCGTGTCGTCGCGACAGGTGTCTGCGGATCGGACCTGCACGGCTTCACCGGAGAGAACGGGCGCCGCGTTCCCGGCCAGGTGATGGGACACGAATCCGTCGGAACGGTCGAGGGCCTCGGTACCGGGGTCGACGGTCTCGATGTCGGGGACACCGTCACGTTCAATCCTGTCGTGATCCCCGAGGACGACGTCGAGGCGTTCGCAGGACGTGAGCAACTGTCCCCGAACAAGCGGGTGATCGGTGTGACGCCGGACATCGTCGCGTCCTTCGCCCAACGCATCGTCGTTCCCGCCCGCAACGTCATCTCGCTGCCGACGGCCATGCCGGTCGAGCTCGGCGCGCTCATCGAGCCCTTGGCGGTCGCGGTCCACGCAGTGCGCAACGCGAACGTGCGATCCACCGACGCGGTCCTGGTCCTGGGCGGTGGACCCATCGGGCAGTCGGTGGTGCTGGCGCTCCACATGCTCGGCGTGAGCCGCATCGCCGTAACCGAGGTCCTGCCCTCACGCCGCGCGCTCCTCGATGAGCTGGGCGTCACCGCCGTCGACGCCGATGGTGGGGGCGCCGCCATCGCGGACGCTCTGGGCGGTCCCGCCGACACGGCGATCGACGCGGTCGGTATCGGGGCCACCCTGAACCAGGCCCTGAACTCCACCAGGCTCGGCGGAACGGTGTGCCTGGTCGGGATGGGGGCGCAACAGCTCACGCTCGACGCCTTCCTCGTGAGTACGCAGGAACGCGCCATCGTGGGCTCCTTCACCTATTCGGCCCAGGACTTCCGGGATGCAGCCGCTTGGATCGGCTCCGCCCCGCCTCAAGCACGGTCCCTCATCTCCCGACAGGTTCCGCTCGCGCTCGCACCACGCGCGTTCGCCGAGCTCGCCGCGGGTGACGACACCCCCGGGAAAGTTTTGATCAGACTCGACGAGGAGCAGTAGACCATGCAGCGAGCTATTGCGCAGGTGCGCGCCTACACGGTGCGGGGCAAGGGCGCGGACTATCACGACCAGTCGGGCTACCACTGGATCGACGACCACATCGCAACGCCCATGTCGGTCTATCCCGAATACCGGCAGTCACGCCGAAGCTTCGGCATCAACGTCCTGGGCACGCTCGTCGTGGAGATCGAGGCCGACGACGGGACCGTGGGGTTCGCGGTGAGCACGGCCGGGGAACTGGGCGCGTGGATCGTCGAGAAGCACCTCGTGCGGTTCCTCGAGGGGCGCCCGGTCACCGACATCGAACGCATCTGGGACCAGATGTACCGTTCCACGCTCTACTACGGTCGGCGCGGCGTGGTCCTGAACGCGATCAGCTGTGTCGACCTCGCCCTCTACGACCTGCTGGGTCGGCTCCGCGACGAACCCGTCCACGCCCTGCTGGGCGGACCCGTACGGGACGAACTGCACTTCTACGCCACGGGCAGTCGTCCCGACATCGCCAAGGAACTGGGGTTCATCGGAGGCAAGATGCCTCTGCACCACGGCCCGGCCGAAGGCGAGGAAGGGCTCCGCCGCAACCTGGACGAGCTCGCCGAGATGCGGGAGAGGGTCGGCGACGACTTCTGGCTCATGTGGGACTGCTGGATGTCCCTCGACGTCGACTACGCGACGAGGCTGGCCCACCGGGCGGCGGAACACGGCCTGAAGTGGATCGAGGAAGCGCTCATCCCGGACGACTACTGGGGCTACGCGCAGCTCAAACGCCAGATGCCACCGAGCATGCTGGTCGCCACCGGCGAACACGAAGCGACGCGATGGGGTTTCCGGCAGCTGCTCGAAACCGGCGTGGACATCATCCAGCCCGACGTGGGCTGGTGCGGGGGCATCACCGAGCTGCTCAAGATCTCGGCCCTGGCCGACGCGCACGGCACCCCGGTCGTCCCGCACGGCTCCTCCGTGTACTCGTACCACTTCGTGGTTACACGCACGAACAGCCCGTTCTCGGAGTTCATCATGATGCACGAGACGGCTGAGGAGATCGTGCCGATGTTCTCCCCTCTGCTGCTCGGCGAGCCGGTTCCCGAGAACGGTCGGCTCCGCGTGCCGGACGCCCCCGGTTTCGGGGTCGAGCTCAACCCCGCGGTCGAGCGAGTCCGCCCCTTCACCCACTAGGAGACCATCGTGCGATTCATGAGACTGGGAGACGCGGGACATGAGATTCCCGTCGTCATCGCTGCTGACCGCGTGCTCGACCTTCGTCCCGTAACGGAGGACATCGACGGCGGCTTCCTCTCCGACGGCATCCCCCAGGCACGGGCGGCGGTCGACGCCAGCCGCCTGAAACCTCTGGCAGGCGCCGAGAGCATGCGCGTCGGTGCCCCGATCGCCCGGCCCACCGCCGTCCTGTGCATCGGACAGAACTACGCGGCGCACGCGGCCGAGTCCGGGAGCCCGCCCCCCGAAGTACCGATCCTCTTCTTCAAGCACCCCAACACCGTGGTCGGCCCCTATGACGATGTGGCCGTCCCGCCCGGTGCCGAAACGGTGGACTGGGAGGTCGAGCTCGGCGTCGTCATCGGCCGCAGGGCACGGTACCTGCGGTCCCCGCAGGACGCCCTGGCGCACGTCGCCGGATATGTCACCAGCAACGACGTCTCCGAGCGCACTTACCAGAACCAGCACTCCGGGGGCCAGTGGTCCAAGGGAAAGTGCGCCGAGACATTCAACCCGCTCGGACCCCAGCTGGTGACCGCGGACGAGGTCGATCCACAGGACCTCAGGATCTGGTCACACGTCAACGGTGCAGCCCGACAGGACTCGACCACCTCCGACATGATCTTCACCGTGGCGAAGATCGTCCACCACCTGTCCCAGTACCTCGTGCTGGAGCCCGGGGACCTCATCAACACCGGAACGCCGCAGGGCGTGGCTCTCTCCGGACGGTTTCCCTACCTGCACGCCGGCGACGTCATGGAAATCGGTATCGACGGCCTGGGCTCGCCCCAACGGCAGAACCTCGTGGAAGCACGTCCCTAACAGCGGACGCATTCCGCTCCTGACCCCCCGATTCCTCGACCTCCCGATCGCTGTGCGGCGGTCGGGAGGTCGAGGACCACTCCCCCGGTCAGGGACCGACAGAAAGGACAAGGCCCCGGCCAGAACACGGATCCTGGCCGGGCGGTGGTGGCACTCATGACTGACCTGATCTGGCTCGCTGGCAGCATTCTGGTGATCGTTCTGTTGATCACCAAGGTCAAGCTGCACCCCGCCATCTCCCTGGTGATCGGCACCCTGCTGCTAGGGCTCCTCACACGGGTCCCGCTGGCGGACCTCGCCGACACGGTGACCGGTGGCTTCGGGGAGCTCATGGCCGGGATCGGTCTCTCCGTGGGCTTCGGGATCATCCTCGGACAGCTGCTGTCCGACTCCGGCGGCGCACGCGTCATCGCCCGCACCGTGGTGAACGCAACCTCGGAACGCTTCGCCATGTACGGCCTGGCCGGCGCGGCGTTCGTGCTGTCTATTCCGGTGTTCTACGACGTCACCTTCGTCATCCTCGTCCCCTTGGCACTGGCCATCGCCCGTGAGGCGCAGAAATCCATGCCCTTGGCCGTCGGGGCGGTGGCTCTGGGCGCGGGTACGTCGCACACGTTGGTCCCCCCTACCCCGAACCCGCTGGCCGCAGGCGAGATCCTGAACTTCGACGTGGGGATCATGCTCCTCATCGGCGGGGTCAGCGGGGTGATCGCGATGGTTCTGGCCGTCGCGGCCTACTCCGCGATCCTGCCCAGGATCTGGCGTCCGGAACGGGACCAGGAGGAACAGCCCGCCTTCCTCGAACACGACGATCAGGTAGCCCGACCCGAACCCGGCTTCTTTGTCTCATTGCTGCCGATCCTCACACCGGTGGTACTGATCCTCTCGGGAACCACCTGGGCCGCGGTGGCTGGCGAGACTCCCACGTGGCTGACGGTCCTGACCGACAAGACCGTGGCGCTGCTCCTCGGGGCGCTCGTCGCCTACCTGGTGTCCTCCCGCACCATGGCCCGGCCCGAGATGGAGCAGTCGGCCACGACCGCGGTCCAGAGCGCGGGAATCGTACTGCTCATCACCGGTGCCGGGGGTGCCTTCGGGGCCGTGATCGAGGCCGCGGGGATCGGCGAACTCATCGCCGACTCGGTGGTTGCCTTCGGCGGCAACTATCTCGTTGGCCTGCTCGCCTGCTACTTCGTCGGGATGGCGTTCCGCGTGGCTGTCGGGTCGGGCACGGTCGCCTCCATCACCACGTTGACGATCATGGCCTCGCTCGCCCCCACGCTCGGCATCCACCCCGTCTGGGTCGCCATGGCGTGCCTGTCGGGTGCGTTGAGCCTCGGGCACATCAACGACAGCGGGTTCTGGGTCACAGCGAAGCTCCCGGGGTTCTCGGTGACCGGCGGACTGAAGACCTATACGCTGGCGCAGTCCATCGCCTCCGTGTTCACCCTCGTGATCGTACTGATCGGGGCAACGGTTTTGCCGATGAACTAACGCGTGCGCGGCGGCCGGGGATCCGCTGAGGTCATCGCCCAAGGCCCGGGAACCTCGGAGGCGTCGACTGTGTCGAGATCCTCCAGCCACAGGCACGGCCTTCTCCTTCAACAGAGTGCCTCCGCAGTGTCCCCATGGACGAGGGGCGGTCCCTATCGTGTGGAAGATGGATGCGATCAGTAGTGCGTGGTGCGGACGCCTCACCTACGAGGTCACGCAGGCTCTGCTCCTGCGGTACCGCGCGGAGCTGCCAGGGTATGAAGCGCTCGAAGACAGTGCCCTGCGCAACGATGTCGACTTTTCCGCCGGCTGGCATTCAGGCGTCGTCCTGGCAGCGGATCCGACACGTCACCATCCTGAACCGAACATCTTCGTCAACAGCGCGATCCGCCGGTTCGACCAGGGCGTCCCCCTGCAGTCGCTGCTGCGGTCCTACGAGATGTGGGCAGAAGAGTTGTGGCGACTCGTGCTGGATCCGGCCTTTGGGGCCGAACTGACTCCCGGCCGAACGCTGGAACTGGCAGCAGCCCTGACTCGTCACGTGGAGACGGCACGGTCGTCAGTCGAACGCACCTACATCAACCGTGGCCTCCGTAAGACGAACGGCCTCAGATCGGACCTGCTGCGAGAACTGCTTTCGACCGATGAGCAGCCCAGCAATTTCGTGCACCTGTTGGCTGTCTCGTTGAGGCTCGACTTGTCAGTGCCGCACTCTTTGGTCCTAGTACGGGCGCGTGACTGCGCGACCGTCGGGCAAGAAGCGCTGCAGCAGGCGCTGCAGACCACGACCCAGATTCTGAGCTCGGCTCAATTCGCAGTCCCGGTGAGCGGGCTCGACGGAGACGATGTCGTGGCCGTCTGCGCTTTGGGCAGTAGTCCGCCCCGGCCCTTGCGGGAGACAGCCGACGACATCGCCCAGCGACTATCCGACTTCGTCGTCGGTGTGAGCAGCCCCTATCGGACCATCGGTGGGTTCAAGCACGCCTACCTTGAGGCCCTCAACGCGATCACGTACGCGCCCAGCCGCGGCGAGCGCCGGGCCTTTTCCTCCTCCGAAGCGTTGGTGAACCGCATCCTGCGCCAGAGCGAACTGGCCGAGGAACTGCGGCAGATGACCATCGCCCCCGTCGAGAACTACGACCGTGAGCAAGGGTCAGAGCTACTGGTCACCCTCCAGACGTACGCCGAGGCGCAGTTCGCTCTCTCCACGGCCTCGACGATGCTGCACGTGCATCCGAACACGGTTCGTTACCGGTTGCACCGCGTGCACGACCTGACGGGGCACGACCCCTTGACCTCGCCCGGCATCTTCGTCCTGCTCGCGGGGCTCCGACTCATCGGCCCCACGGATTGATTCCGCATTACCTCTTTGCCGATCCCACAGGTAGCGTCCGCCACTTTCTCGGTTCCCACTAGTGAATTCCTCCTGCCCCCGCGGATAAGCTGCGTGGAAAGTTCTTGAACCGCTCGTTCCCCTCGCGATTCATAAGAGGGCGGCAGCGGACCGGCAGGTTTGCCTAATCGGTATTTTATCCTGCCACCAAAGAATTTTCATGGGCTCGGATTTCTTGTCGGAATTTCCCCTGGAGGATGGCTTTGCAGAAAGTCGCTGTGATCGGAGCCGGCGTCGTGGGCAGCACGATTGCCGCAACTCTGAGTGCGCGTGGGCATACCGTCACTGTCTTGGACGCCGGTCAGCCCGGTCACGCTGTCAGTGAGGCCAGTTTCGCTTGGGTCAATGCAAATTACCGCAAGCGGCCCGCCTCTTACCGGGAGCTGAACCGGCGGGCCGTGCAGACGCACCACCGGTGGCGGCGCGAAGGGAAGGCCCCGTGGTTCTACCCCACGGGCAGCCTTGCCGTCACTGGAGGGACAGGCGGACAGGAAAGCATGGAAGCCGCCGCGCACGAGGATGAGCCCATAGAGGAACTCGGCGGTTCCGAACTGCGGCAGCGGTTTCCCGACCTGGGGCCGGGTGTTGACCACGCCTACTTTCACCCCACTGAGGGCTGGGTCGACACGCGGCACCAGATCGCCCATCAGCTGTCCACCGCGGTCGACGCCGAGGTGCGAACGTCCTGCCCGGTAACACGCATTGTGCCCAGCAACAACGGACACGGAGTCGCCCTGCACACGGCCGGCGGCCAGATACACGCGTTCCACACCGTGGTGATTACGGCCGGCAACGGCGCGGCGCCACTGCTGCGGGACCTGGTCGCCGTGCCGCTGCTCACCACTGGTTCGGGCACTGCCAGGATCGGGATGACCATCGAGACAGAACCGCTCGACACTCCGCCGACGACGGTCCTGAGGTCCCCCGATGTCTCGATCCGGCCCACAGCCGAGGGCGGGGCGGTCATCGCCGACCACGCCACCGCAGCGAACTTCAGCCACGAAGACCCTGACCTGTGGTCGCTGCCCCGTGTCCTTCTCGACCGGGCCGCTGCGATCATGCCGGACCTCTCCCCCGCCCGTATCGCGCGGGTCCGCGTCAGCGAGCGCGTTATGCCCCCGGATGGACTGCCCGTCATCGGTCGGCTTCACCCAGGGGTCCTCACTGTGCTGATGCACAGCGGCGTCACTCTAGCCCCTTTGGTGTCGGAGTACATCGCCGACGAACTCGAAAGCAGACCCGTACCAGAGCTGGATGCCTACCGACCGAGCCGCTTCTGACCTTGCCCATCAACAGGAGTGAGTGATCATTCACCATGAGCAAGAACGCAAACTTTCGCATGTTCCAATCGGTCGTTTCCTTGACGACAGTCGGGATACTCCTGGCCGCGTGTACGTCCAATGACGGCGAAGGCTCCGCCACTGGCGGTGGGGAAGGAACCGGCCCAGCGGCGGAGCTTCTGCCAGATCTTTATCAAGGCGGCCAGATCACTGTGGGGGCGATCTCCGGCCAGGCACCGATGATGTTCGTCGACGAAGACGACGAAACCGTGGTCGGTGTGGAGGCTGACGTGCTCCGTGCTGCAGGCGAGATCCTGGGTGTAGAAGTCGTCTTCGAAGAGACCGACACGGCGAGTGTCATTCCGGGAGTGCTCGCCAACCGGTTCGACCTCGCCGCCGGAAGCCTCACGTACACGGAAGAGCGCGGGGAGCAGGCCGACTTCGTCGCCTACGCCGAGTACGGACACGCGCTCGCCACCATGGCTGGGGACGAGGACGACTACTCCTTCGACAACCTCTGCGGACGCACCGTCGGCGTACTCGCGGGGTCGCACCAGCATGAGCAGTTCCTGCCGGAGATGAGCGAGGAATGCGTTGACCGTGGCGAACCCGAAATCACGGGCAGTGACTTCCCGGACGCGAACTCTCTCTACCTGGCCCTGGAAAGCGAACGAGCCGATGTCCTGTTCCTGAACGAGGTAGGCGTCCTCCACCGGATTGAGGAGTCCGACGGCGAGTTCGCCATGGCCGACAGCGGATCCGGGATTGACAATAAAGGGATTGTGATCAATCGGGACACCGATCTCGGAGAGCCCCTGCAAGTCGCCATCGATCAACTGCAAGAAGAAGGATCATTGCAGGAAATTTTCGATGACTGGGGCATTGAGGACGCCGCCTCCGAAGAAATCGTACTCCATGCGGAGCATTCCTGATGGCTCGTATTAGCAATCCAAAACCACCGATACCTCATGCGGCCGATGCTGATGAGGCGCCCCGGCTCACGGTGGTCCCACGACGTCATCCCGTGCGTCACACCATGACTCTGGTGGCCGCAGTGCTCCTCGGGCTCCTAGCCTGGTCAGTATGGGCCAACCATCGTTTCCAGTGGGACGTCGTCGGGGGATACCTGTTTTCCGAGTCCGTTCTGCGAGGGGTGGGTCAGACGCTGCTGCTGACCGTTCTGGCGGCCGTTTTCGCAGCAAGCGTCGGAGCTGTCGTGGCAGCCATGCGGATCTCAGGCGTGGCGCTCCTGGCCGCCGTCGCCTCCGTGTACATCTGGGCGTTCCGCGGAACGCCACTGCTGGTACAGCTGCTTTTCTGGTACAACCTCGGCGCTCTCTACCCACAGATCGGACTGGGCATTCCCGGTGGGCCTCAGATTATGCTCGGTACTGCCAATGATCTTATCACCCCGCTTACTGCAGCCGTTCTCGGATTGGCGCTCAATGAGTCCGCCTATGCGGCAGAAGTCTACCGGGGCGGGATCCTGGGCGTGAGCAGGGGCCAGTTCGAAGCGGCACAGTCCCTTGGCCTCACCCCGGCACGCACATGGTGGCATGTGGTTATTCCACAAGCACTGCGCATCATGATCCCCTCACTGAGCAACAATTTGATTCGCCTCACTCAGGCGACTTCCTTGGTCAGTGTGATTTCGATGTCGGAGCTCCTGCATTCGGTTCAGACGATCTACTCCCGAACATATGAAACGATCCCCCTGCTCATCGTTGCGGTGATCTGGTATCTGGTGATCGTCTCGGCTCTTTCGGCCCTGCAGTCTCTCTTGGAGCAGCGACTTGCTGGAAAACGGCAACGATGGAGCCAGACATCGATCAGTGCACTAACCAAGGCCATCACCCCGTTCAACGGCTGGCCAGGGGAAAGGAGATGACTATGGAACCCCTTGTCCAAGTGAGCAACGTACGCAAGAAATTCGGGGACAACATTGTCCTCAAGGACATCTCACTTGAGGTCACTGAAGGGGAGGTTTTGTGCCTGATCGGCCCGTCCGGATCTGGAAAGAGTACGCTTCTCCGGTGCATTAATCACCTGGAGTCGCTCGATGGTGGGACTATCGTCGTCGACGGCCAGACCATTGGCTACCGCCCTGAGGGAACAGAACTCCATGAACTTCCCCGACGAAAGGTCGCCCGTCAGGTCAGACCTATCGGCATGGTTTTCCAGCAGTTCAATCTCTTCCAGCACCTTTCAGCGTTAGACAACGTCATGCTGGCCCCGGTCCACGCGGCCGGGGTACGCAAGAAGCACGCGCGGAAGCGCGCTGTCGGGCTGTTGGACCGGGTGGGACTCGGCGATCATCTCGCGAAGCGCCCCGGAACCCTCTCCGGAGGTCAGCAGCAGCGGGTCGCTATCGCCCGCGCTCTGGCCATGGAGCCGAAACTGATGCTGTTCGACGAAACCACCTCCGCCCTAGACCCTGAACTGGTGGGCGAAGTCCTTGAAGTCATGCGTGACTTGGCCTCGGACGGCATGACGATGGTCGTGGTCACGCACGAGATGGGATTCGCCAGCGAGGTGAGTGACCACGTCGCGTTCCTGGCGGACGGCCACCTGGTTGAGTACGGAAAACCCGCACAAGTGCTGCACGCACCGCTCCAGGACCGGACACGGACTTTCCTGGCGAAGGTCGAGTGAGACCGGTGGCGCCCGGTCGGCACCGGGCAGCCACCACGGGCACGTACCGAGATTCGCTGCAAGGGCGGCAGGCGGTCTCCGTCGTAGAAACCGTCCGCGCTGTAGATCATCGGGGCGTCATCGCCGTGGTCGGCTTCGACTACGTGGCCCATGAAGGTCGTGTGCGTCGTCCTTTCCAGCCTTTCGCCGATGCGGGCCACCAGCGCGGCGGAGCAACCGTCAGTGAGCGGCGTGCCCTCGTACCCCCGGTGCCAGGCCTGAGAACTGATCCGCTGACTTGGGACACGGGTTATCCGACCCAGCGGCTGGGCGGCAACGGCGGGGAGCTGGTCGACCGTGTCGAGCACCACTTCCGCGTCCCTGAGGCCCGGCCGTGGCTCGCCGGCCCGGGCCACGGCCAGTGGTGAAAGCGTGTGGGTCGACCTCGGCGACGACCGTCATGCCTAGACCGGCGGCCCGGAGATGTCGTGGACCAGCCCCACCGGATCGGCGCCGGTGCAACAGCACGGATCCGGATCGACGGCCTCCCTCCCCTGAGGTACGGGAACGAGATCGTAGGCACCGGCCGACATGAGATGGGTGGCCCCGGCCGCGAGGGCGATCAGCCTGAACAGCTGAACTCCCGCCCACGCAAAACGCTCGGCTGGGATACCCCAGCCGAGCGTCTCGCTAGGCTCTTACGGCGGCCAACCGACTTCACGTGTTGCGCAGACTGCTGGAATCCGCCGTACAGGAGACGGCCCTCCGGGCGGGCAAGCCGATTACAGCTGCTCCGCGACCTCGAACTCAAGGACGTCGGTGAACTCACGCCCGTAGGAGTCGGTCGCAGTCACCTCGGCGGTGTGCTCACCGGTCTCGAGGCCCTCGGGCAGGTCGTAGCGCCACAGGTGCATCGTCCGGTCGGCGACGCTGCCTCCGTGCACCAGCTGCTGCGAGACCGCGTACGGGTCGGAGTACTCAGCGCCGACATTGACCGCCTCGCCCTCCAGCTGCTGGGTGCGCGCGGCCTCCTCGTCCGGGCCGCCGTTGAGGCTGACGTCGACCGTCGAGCCGGTGGAGCCGAAGAAGAAGTTGGTCGTCAGCCAGGTGCCCTCGGACAGGTCGGTACGGTCGACCACCAGGGGCGCGTCGAGCTCGGGGGCCTCCCCGACGGGGTCCTCGTTCCACTCCTGGCGCTCGTCGAACCACTCGCGGTAGGTCGGGCTGTTGATACCCAGCTGCGTCTGCACGTCGTCGGACTCACCGGTGACGGTGTAGCGCTCCTGGAACTGGTTGCCCTCGACGTCCAGCGTCGTCAGGCCGGGACGGCCGCCGTCGCGGCCGATCGCCGTCGGGTAGCCGTCGTCGCCGACCTCGCCGGAGTACCAGTCACCCGAGATCGCGCCCGCGGTGATGTGCGGGAACGGCAGGCCCTCGATACCGAAGAGGTCGCGCCAGCCCTCGACGTCGTCGCCTGCCTCGAGGTTCTCGATGGTGTGGCTGTGTCCGGCCACCGTCACCGCCTCGCGGCCCTCCAACAGCTCGTGCACCTCGGCGACCTGGTCGACCTGGTGCACCGGGGAACCCTCGTCCGCGTAGTTGAGCAGACCGATGTGGCCGGCGAGCACGACCAGCTTGTCGTCGGCGACGTTCTCCAGGTCGCGCTCGAGCCAGGTGAGCTGGTCGTCGCCGATGCGGCCGTTGTAGGAGGGGTCGCCCTCGGGGTCGGAGCAGTGCTCGTCGATCCCTTCGGGGCTGTCGTCGGCCGCGGTGCACGGGTACTCGACGGAGTTCAGCGCGATGAAGTGCACGTCTCCGACGTCGTAGGAGTAGTACTCCGGAGCCAGCTCCGCGCGGAAGGTGTCGAAGGAGTGCTCGGGGTCCGGGGAGTCGAAGTCCAGGTCGTGGTTGCCCGGCAGGAAACGGGCGGGACCGTTGGTCTCACCGGCCAGCTCCTTGATGTCCGGGTAGAGCGAGAGGTCGTCGCCGGCGACGTCACCGACGAACAGCGAGCCGCAGCCCGCGTAGTCCTCGCGCTCGGACAGGTCCTTGATGGCACCGGCACGCGCGTACTCGACCTCGTCCAGGTCGTAGACCTGCAGGTCACCGGCGATGACGCAGCTCTGCTCGTCCGCGCCGGCCTGCTCGCTCTCGGCGACCGGGAAGTTGACCTCGTCCGGCAGCGGCCCGGTGGGTTCGATGCCCCCGTAGCGCAGGTCCGGGGACCCTTCGGGCAGGTGGTTGTAGTGGAACTGCGGGACGTTGAACTCGTCCATCGGCACTTGGTAGCCCGACGGCTGCGTGATGGACACGGTCATGTTGTCGAAGGCGGGAAGCTCGTACCGGCCGTCGTCGTCGGTCACGACGACGTCGACGCCGTTGGTGACCGTGACACCGGCCAGGCCGTCCTGGCCTTCGCTGGCGCCGTCTCCGTCGGCGTCGACGAACACCGTGCCGGTCAGGACCGAACCGTCGTCGGGGCCGTCCTCGGTCTGTACGACCTCGACCTCGCCGCGGTAGGCGATGTCGTCCCAGTCCTCCGTCGGCGAGGCGGCCGCGGGCACGGGCGTCACGGTCACGGAACCGGCGATGACACCGGCTACTGAGGCCGCCAACGTGGTGCGGAACCAGCGGCGCGTCAGCGGGGCGCGCCGCGGGTGCGCATATCGGGGGCTGTTCGTGAGCATGCGGTTGCTCTCCGATGCGTTAGGGGACACAACCGGTCGGTGGGACCGGCGGAGAGCAACTTTTGTCGACGCGGCTGAACGAGGTTCGAGTTGCCGACCAACAGTCGACCAGCGTTCGGTGACGACTGGAAGCACCGCCGAAGCGGCGCTCCCAGAGGGCACGCTGCCCAGGTGGTGTTCGCGACGATGCGGGCACCCGCTGCGCCGAGGGCGAGGGTGTGGGCGTAGGCCCGCCCAGTGTCCCCGCGGGCCGGAACACCATCGCGCATGAGCGATCAGGTGGGGGGCGGTGCTTCATGTCTGCGGCGGGCGGGCAGCGGGAACGTATAGGCACCCGGACGCTTCCGGCTGCACCCCGTGACCCTGATCCCGAGAGTGGGATGTGATGAGCAAGAACGTCTTCGTCCTCGGACTCGACGAGCACAACCACGAAGCGCTCCGCTCCCTCCCCGGGGCGGAGGGATACAGCTTCCTCCCGCTGCTCGACTTGGCGGAGCTGAACCAGGGGGAGCTGGACATGCCCGCTCTCCTCGCCAAGGCCGAGAAGCAGCTGGAGTCCTTCGACGGTCCCGTCGACGGGATCATCGGCTACTGGGATTTCCCGGTCAGTTCCCTGGTCCCCCTGCTGTGTGAGCCGCGGGGCCTGCCCCATGCCCCGCTGGCCGCCATCGTCAGGTGCGAGAACAAGTACTGGAGCCGTCTGGAGCAGCGGGCCGTGGTCCCCGAGGTCGTCCCGCGTTTCGCCGAGGTGGACCTGGAGGCCCCGCACATCCCTGAAGAGCTGTCCTACCCGATGTGGTTGAAGCCGGTGAAGGCGTTCTCCTCCGAACTGGCCTTCCGAGTCACCGACGACGCTGAATACCGCCAGGCCGTCGAGCAGATCCGCCAGGGTGCGAGCCGCATCGGAGCACCCTTCCAGTGGATCATGGACAAGGTGCGCCTGCCTCCCGAAGTGGCCGAGGCCGGGGGCACGGCCGGGCTGGCCGAGGAGGAAGCGCAGGGACGACAGGTCACGGTGGAGGGCTACGTCCACGGGTCCACGCCGCACATCTACGGTGTCATCGACTCCGAGTGCTACTCGGGCACGTCGAGCTTTCTCTGCTACGAGTACCCCTCCAGACAACCGGAGGAGGTCCGCGACCGGTTGATCGGGTTGACCGAACGGGTCATCACCCGGATGCGCCTGGACAACACGGCCTTCAACGTCGAGTACTTCCACGACCTCTCCTCGGACACCATCACACTCCTCGAGATCAACCCCAGGCACTCCCAGTCGCACGCCGCGATGTTCGAGAGCGTGGACGGAGTAGCCAACCACGACGCGGTCCTACGCATCGCGCTGGGAGAGGAGCCCGAGCACAGCAGCGGCGGCGAGTACGCTTTCGCGTCCAAGTGGTTCCTGCGCCGTTTCCGGGACGGTTTCGTGCACTCGGTGCCCACCGAGGAGGAGATCGCGCAGATCCAGCAGCGCATACCCGGGGTCTCCATCGAGGTGACCGCCCAGCCGGGCGAGTGGCTCTCCGAGCTGCCCGGACAGGACAGCTACAGCTATGAGCTCGCCGACGTCTTCGTGGGCGCACACAGTCCCGAGGAAGCCGAGGAGAAGTACCGGGAATGCGCGCACGCACTCCGCTTCGACATCCAGGACGCCGACCAGCGCTGAGCACAAGGGGGGCGACACCATGCGGACAGTGAGCACGCTGCCGAACGAGGTCCGAGAGGACGAGTACGTACTGGTCCCCATGAGCGACGGGACCCGACTCGCCGCCCGGGTGTGGCGGCCCGTGGACAGCGAGGAAACCCCGGTACCGGCCATCCTGGAGTTCATCCCCTACCGGCGCCGCGACCTCACGGCTCAACGGGACTCGATCCACCACCCCTACACGGCCGGGCACGGCTACGCCTGTGTCCGCGTCGACCTGCGCGGCAGCGGCGACTCCGAGGGGGTACTCCAGGACGAGTACCTCGAGCAGGAACTCGTGGACGCCGAGGAAGTGCTCTCCTGGATCTCCGGGCAGCCCTGGTGCGACGGGCGCACGGGGATGATGGGCATTTCCTGGGGAGGCTTCAACGCCCTCCAGGTCGCGGCCCGCCAGCCCGAGAGCCTGCGCGCCATCGTCACGGCCTCGTCCACCGACGACCGCTACTCCGACGACGTGCACTACATGGGCGGGTGCCTGCTGGGTGACAACCTGTCGTGGGCCTCGACCATGTTCGCCTACAACTCCTGTCCCCCCGACCCGGAGCTGGTCGGTGAGCGCTGGCGCCAGATGTGGCACGAGCGGCTGGAGCACAGCGGCCTGTGGCTCGACACGTGGCTGCAGCACCAGCGGCGGGACAAGTACTGGAAGCACGGTTCCGTCGCCGAGGACCTGAGCGCTGTACGGGTGCCGGTCATGGCCGTGAGCGGGTGGGCGGACGGCTACTCCAACTCCGTGTTCCGCCTGATCGCCGGACTGGACGTGCCGCGGCTGGGTCTCCTCGGGCCCTGGTCGCACAAGTATCCCCACCTCGGCCAGCCCGGCCCCGCCATCGGCTTCCTCCAGGAACTGGTGCGCTGGTGGGACCGGTGGCTCAAGGACATCGACAACGACGTCATGGACGCGCCGATGCTGCGCGCCTGGATGCAGGACAGCGTCGAGCCCTCGACCACCTACGACGAGCGTCCGGGGCGCTGGGTCGGGGAGAACACGTGGCCCTCGCCGAGCGTCGTGCCGGAGGTCCGCCCTCTGTCGGCTGGCCGGATGCTGGCGGAGGGCGTGGAGCCCGAGCGGACGACCCTGACCCTGTCCTCCCCGCTGTCCACGGGCCAGTACGCCGGCAAGTGGTGTTCCTACAACGCCCCACCCGACCTGCCCTACGACCAGCGCGAGGAGGACGGCGGGTCGATGGTCTTCGACAGCGGCCCGCTCACGGAGCCGGTGGAGATCCTGGGCTCACCCGTGGTTGAGCTGGAACTGTCCGTGGACCGGCCGGACGCGATGGTCGCTGTCCGGCTTTCGGACGTCGCCCCCGACGGCGAGGCCACACGCGTCACCTACGGGCTGCTCAACCTCACCCACGCGAACAGCGACGAGGAACCGGAGAAGCTCGAGCCGGGACGCCGGTACCGCGTTTCGGTACCCCTCAACGGCATCGCACAGGTATTCCCGCCCGGACACCGCCTCAGGATCGCGGTGTCGACCTCCTACTGGCCGCTCGCGTGGCCCTCCCCCGAACCCGTGATGCTGGCCGTCTACCCCGGCGAGCACACCCGGGCCCTGTTGCCCGTGCGCGCTCACGGCGAGGCCTCAGGGCCCGAACCGGCCCCCTTCGAGGAGCCCGAGGGGACGGCCCCCATCGAGACCCGGCAGCTCGCACCGGGCGAGCAGCGGTGGGACATCACGCGCGACCTCGTCCAGTACCGTTCCTCGCTGAACGTGGTCAAGGACCTGGGCACGGTCCTCTTCGACGGCATCGGTCTCGAGGTGACCAGAAGGGCGGTGGAGAACTACGGGTGGGTCGGCAACGACTATGACTCCGTGCGCGGGGAGACCGTCTGGACCCTGGGCTTCCGCAGGGGCGACTGGTCCGCGGAGACCGTCACGCGCACGGAGCTCACCTCGACCGCGACCCACTTCCACCTGCACGCGACCCTCGACGCCTACGAGGGGGGCGAACGGGTGGCGTCGAAGATCTACAGCTCGGATATCCCGAGAGACCACGTCTGAGCCGGGGCAGCACCGATCACACCTCGAGCGACAACGTGCCGCCCCCGGCCTCCAGGAAGCGGGTGAGGTAGTCGCCAAAGCCCCCGGGAGCCCGGGAGTCCGTCCTCGCGGAGGTCACCACGGCCAGATCCCGGGGGCAGCGGACCCGATGGCCCGCGGCCTCCAACGCCGACACCAGGGCGTGGTCTTCGGAACAGGGCAGCGGAGGGAAGCCGTCGACGTCGGTGTAGGCGGACGCCCGGACACCGAGGTTGGCGCCGTGGACATGGGGGTGTGATCCGTACCCGCTGTGCGGATACACCAGGTCGAAGCAGCGCCCCGAACCTGGAGCGCGCATGGACCAGTCCCCCACCTCGATGGTGCCGACCACCGCGTCACAGTCGCGTGCGTGCCGCAACTGCTCGGTGATCCAGGACCGGGGCACGAGCGTGTCCGCGTCGGTCGAGGCCAGCCATACCGCGTCGAGGTCGAGGCCTTTGGCCAACCGAAGCGCGCGACGGGCGCCTTCGCGGCGGGCCGCGCCGACGTTGCCGTAGTGGGTGGTCACCACGTGCGCGCCCGAGTCCAGGGCGATGCGAGCGGTCCGGTCCGTGCAGTGGTCGGCAACGACGATGACATTGCGTGCTCGCGCAGCAAGGGGTGAGGCGTCCAGTGCCGTGTTCACCGACGCCAAACAGGCGCCTAGGAGCGCTTCCTCCTGGTGGGCCGGGATCACCACCGCGAGGCCGCGGATCACACCAGCCCTCCGGCCCGGGCCACGGACTCCGGCCGTCCGCCCTCCGTGGTCTGGTACAGATCGAGGCGGAAGTCCTCTTCCACGTGCTCGACCACCAGCCCCAGCCCGGGAACGGTCGTCAGCGCCAGGTGCGCGTCGTCTCCCGATCGGGCGTGCTCGGGGACCGGATGGCGCCAGTGCACCGCGAGCAGCGTTCCGCCGGGGGCCAGCGAGTCACGGGCGCCGACCAGTACCGATGCCAGGTCCGCGTCGTCGAAGTAGTAGAGGACCTCCGACAGGACGACGAGGTCGAACCGGCCCTCCGGCCACTCCTCGGGCACATGCGCGCGCCGAACCCGGACGTTGGCGATGCCGTTCAGCTCCTCGCGGGCCTGTGCGGTGGCCGCGGCCGCACCCTCCCATGCCAGGACGTGATCGCAGCGAAGCGCAAGCTCCCTGGTCAGCAGGCCGATCGCGCAGCCCGGCTCGAACGCGCGCCCGTACCTCTCGCGTGTCAGTGCAGCCATGGTCAGGGACCGCTTGCGCTGTTCGTACCAGCGGGTCCGAAACCCCCACGGGTCGTCGGAAGCGGAGTACATAGCCTCGAAGTAGGTTCGGCTGACCGTCATGTGAACACCACCTCGTGGTCGCGGGCGAAGTGGGCCAGCATCGCTGGTTCCAGGATCGCCTGGTCCGCCTCGTCAGGCCCGATCGGGCTGGTTTGCGTCGTGAAGGCGTTGATGGCGGAGTCCTTGCGGCGCCGGGCGTCCCGGGTCAGGTCGAGGCGGACTGCCCGGTCCCACGGCAGGGCTCCGTCACCGGGGCGCGACCAGTGCCAGGCCCAGACCGGGTAGGAGCGGAGCCGGAGCCCGAGTGTCCGGGTGGCGTCGAGGGCGGCCCGGCCGACCGCCTCGTGGTCGGGGTGCGGATCGCCCGCCCACGGGGCCAGGCACAGGTCCGCACCTCCGCACAGCTCCTCCAGCCGCTGGGACAGCTCCCGCTCCCGCTGGCACACACCCCCGTCGGGCAGCCGGAGGCGCACCACCTCCGCGCCACCGGCACCCAGCTCCACCAGCGCGTCCGTGCGCTCGGCGGCGCGTCGGGCGGTGAGCTGCTCGCGCGTGAACACGGAGCTGTCCGGATGCGAGGCCTCGCCGTCGGTGACGGCGACGATCCGCAGACGGGCGCCTTCGGCGGCCAGTACGGCGATGCCCCCACCGAACCCGAGCGTCTCGTCATCAGGGTGCGGCGCGAGGACGACCACGTCACGCACGCCGCCCAGGTCCAGTCCCGGCAGACGGTCGAACCCCGGCCACCGGGCCCACTCCTCCTCGGGCGTGCCGGTCTCCCGCACCGGACACGGGGAAGCCCCCGTGTCAGTTGCCCCCGTGTCAGTGGTCATCTGCCTCTCTCCTCCAGCGGTCGGCCGCGAGAACGCCCAGCGCGGCCAGGTCCCGGTTCCCGTGGTGCTGGCGGACGTACACCGCCAGGTCGGCAGTGGCGCGCGCGTAGGAGGGGTCGCCCGCGAGCGGACCCGCCCCGAGGGCCTCCCCACCACGGCGCAGCACTCGTGCGCAGGTATCGGCCACGACCGCACGCACCCGGGCGGCGAGCGCTGCGGTGCGGGCTCCGGGGTTCTCGTCGATCTCCCGAGCGGCGCGGCGCAATACCGTCTCCGAGATGTACAGGTCCCGGTCCACCTCGCCGAACGCGGCAAGCAGGTGGGGGTCGGCGCCGTCCCCGTCGGCTCGGTCAGCCAGGGGACGCGCCACGGCGAGAGCACCCCCGTACCAGCAGGCGGCGACACCCGCGCCCCCGTGGTGGAACCCCGGCCTGTCCACGTAGTCGCCGGGTCGGCCCACCGGTTCGGCACGCTGACCCGCGAAGCGGACGGTGAGTGTGTCGCTTGCGGCCATCCCCGCGGAGGCCCACGTGCCCGACTGCGGATCCGTTCCGGCCGTCCGAACCGCGAACAAGGCCCGCTCTCCCCCTTCGACATCTGCACTGACCAGGGCGTTCGTGCACACACGGGCTCCGGAACAGAACGGTTTGGCACCGTGGACCGTCCAACGCCCGCCCGACTGCTCCGCCTTCAGAGTCGCGGCGGGGGGATGCGCGGCCCAGACGCCCCACACCTCCCCGGGTCCCACGGCCGGGCCACCGAGCTCTTCCAGGATCGCGAGGGCGTCGGTGTGCCCTTCGGCCAGCCTCGCCAGGGAGAGGTCCTCCCGAGCAAGGGTCTGCAGGCGCTCCCAACGCGACCACGTGGCGCCGGACCCGGGGAGCGGCAGGTCGAGCCCGCCCGAGACGACTTCCTCCACCAGCCTGTCGGCAACGCCCCGGGTCTGCGGTTCCTCGATTCCGGACACCGAAGATGCCTCCTCGTGTGCCTCCTCGCCCACGGTCTCCGACGCTCTCAACGCATCGCTCCCCTCCTACGCCCGGCAGCGTCCCTCCAGTACTCCTTCTCCCCCAGGGGCCAGCCATGTCGACACGGTCAGGCGCATGGGCGCGGTACCGGCTCAGCAGGCCCATGCGGGAAGTGCCTGCCCTATCCCACGGCTCGCAGATCACCTCTGCTCCCCTGTTTCGGCGGGACGTACTTCTGACCGCTGCCCGAGGCCACGCCGCGACAAACTCAAGCGGAGGCCATGGGTGGTCGGATGGTCCCACGCAGGGGCGGTGTCGGTTACCGATCGAATCCGCCCGCGGTTATGGCCAAGAGCCTGGATCCGGCCCGTTTTTGGACCGTGCCGCCAGGGAAGCCGTTGCCGGGTAGAGGTCTCACCGGGACCACCTGATCCACCGTTCACCGGAGGGTGACGGGACTGGTCTCGGCGACCGCACTCCACGCGGATGAAACGGCGGAGGATTCCTGTGACCAATCCAGGACAGCGGCGGTGGCTCGGCAGGGCGATCCACTCGGACGCCTACGAACGGCACACGCTGCTACTCATCGGAAAGAGCACACTGGCTGCCGTACTCGCCTGGGTCGTCGCCCGCTATCTGATAGACGCTGCCTCACCCGCCTTCGCACCCTTCTCCGCGGTGCTGATCATGCAGGTCACCGTCTACCAGTCACTCCGTCAGTCACTGCGTTACGTCGGCGCCGTCGCTCTAGGAATCGCGGTCCAGGCCGTACTCGGTTTCACCGTCGGCCCCAACATCCTCACCTTCGTGATCGTCACGCTCTTCGCGCTGGGCATCGGGCGATGGCGTACCTTGGGCGCACAAGGGCCGCAGGTCGCCACTGGGGCGTTCTTTGCCTTCGCCACCTTTGTCGCGGCCGGCAACAACACTGAACGCCTGGTCGACCTGGCCCAGATCCAGCTGCTCGTGGTCGTTGGCTGCTGCATCGGCACAGCCGTCAACTTCCTGGTTTTCCCACCGCTACGCTTCCACAGCGCGGAGTACGCGATCCGCACCCTCGCCGAAACCGAGTGCCACCTGCTCACGGATATCGCGCGCGGCCTGCGCGAATCCGATGATCTCGATGAGGAGGACGCGGAACGCTGGCGCCAGCGTGCCAGCGGGCTGGATTCCATGGTTCGCCAGGCCCACGCGGCACTGGAAAGGGCCTGGGAGAGCGTCTACCTCAACCCCTCCCGGCTTCGGCGCAAGAACCGCGGGACCACCTCGTTCGAGGGCTACCGGCAACTGGTCGCCTCGCTGGAACGCGCGGCGTACCAGCTGAACTCACTCGCCCGCAGTATCCATGTGTGGAGCAAGGACGAGAGCCCGTCCACCTACCGGGAGTTCCTGGACTCCTACGGAAACTTCCTGACCGCCATTTCGGAGATCACCCGTGTACTGGGCCGCCTGGACGAGTCCCGCCTGTCCCAGCAGACCCGGGACGTCGCCGAACTGGTCGAGCACGCCCAGACATGCCGCTCCGTGCTCGCCGAAACCGAGGGCACGCAGGGCGCTCCGCCCTTCGGTGACCTGACGCAGCCATACGGCGTGCTGTTGATCGAGGCACAGCGGCTCATGGACGAGTTCGAGCACTGTCGGGACGTGCTGCAGCACTACGTCCACCGTTCAGGCGGCACCAGATCCCGTTAACCCGCCGTTCGGTCCGGATGCAGAGTACATACCTCCGGCCGGTCAGCGGCCCGCCGCGTAACCCTGCATGCCGCGGGGGTTGGCGCCCGCGCGCAGCACGCCGCTCTCGGGGTCGCGGGAGACGGCGGATATGCGTCCCAGCGACCACGGACCGCCGTGGGTGACCCGGTGGCCCCTGCGCCGCAGCTCGGAGACGGCCGCCTCGCCGACACGGTCCTCGACCACGAGCTCCCCGGGCGCGATCTCGCGTGGAAAGAAGGATCCCGGGAACGCGTTGTTGTGGAACATCGGCGCGTCGATGGCCTCCTGGAGGTTCATGCCGCCGTGCAGGAGCCGGAGGAAGAAGGTGAGCGACCACTGGTCCTGCTGGTCGCCGCCGGGTGTACCGAGTGCCATCACCCCTTCGTCCCCGCGGGTGACGAGGGTCGGGGTGAGCGTGGTCCGCGGCCGCTTGCCGGGGGCGACCACCCCCGGAGAGCGGCCGTCCAGCCAGAACATCTGCCCGCGGCTCCCCAGAGCGAAGCCTAGCGCAGGGATGGTCGGCGAGCTGGCGAGCCATCCGCCGCTCGGGGTCGCCGCTACCATGTTGCCCTCCGAGTCGACGACGTCGAGGTGGCACGTGTCGCCGCGCTGGTCTCCGGTCCGGTCCACGGTCGGCTCTCCGCTGGCCCGGTCGGTGCCGGGTGTCTCCCCCGCCAGCCACAGCGGCGGGATGAAGGGCTCGCGCCCGTCAGGGGAGCCGGGGCGCAGCTCCATTGACGCCTCCGCCGCGACCAACCGGGCCCGCTCCTCCGCGTAGGCCCGGCTGAGCAGGGTGTCCAGCGGAACGTCGGCGAACAGGGGGTCGGCGTAGTGGGCGTCGCGGTCGGCGAAGGACAGCTTTGCCGCCTCGGTGACCAGGTGGATGAACTCGGGTGAGAGGACGCCGGGCCCCTCCGCGCCGCCCAGCCCGAGTGCCTCGGCCAGGCGCAGCTGCTGAAGGAAGACCGGCCCCTGGCCCCAGGCACCGGTCTTGTGCACGGTCAGCCCCCCGTAGTCGACGCTGACCGTGTCCTCGTAGGAGGCACTCCACCCGGCCAGGTCGTCCCCGGTGAGCAGGGCGCGGTGGTAGCGGCCGTCGCCCGAGGCCACGGGTTCGGCGAGGAAATCCACGATCGCCTCGGCGACGAACCCTTCCCGCCAGATCCGCCGGGCCGCGTCGAACTGGAGGTCCCTGCGGCTGCCGACGGTCTCTGCCTCGTCGAGGATCCGCTCGTAGGTGTCCGCCAGGGCCGGGTTGCGGTGGAAGGAGTCGGCGGCGGGAACGTCCCCGCCCTTAAGCCACAGCTCCGCCGAGGTCGGCCAGAGTTGGGTGAAGACCTGCTGCACCGAGGCGATCTTGTCGACGATCTGCGGCATGAGGGGGTAGCCGCGGCGTGCGTAGCCGATGGCCGGCTCCAACAGGCTGCGCAGGGACATGCGGCCTCGGTCCCGTGCCAGCAGCAGCCAGGTGTCGAAGGCACCCGGGACCATCGCGGGCAGCACGCCGCTGCCAGGGATCCGGTCCATGCCCTCGAACGCCTCGGGTACCGCCGCGGCCGGGGCGGGCCCCTGACCGCAGAGCACGGTAGCGCGTTCGCCGACTGCCTTGAAGACGATCGGGGCCTCGCCGCCGGGCCCGTTCAGATGGGGTTCGACCACCTGCAGGGTGAAACCCATCGCGGCTGCCGCGTCGAAGGCGTTCCCCCCGCGTTCCAAAGCCGCCATTCCCACACCGCTGGCGATCCAGTGCGTGGAAGCGGCCATTCCGAAGTTTCCGCGCAACTCGGGCCGGGTGGTGAACTCGCGCATGTTGTCCAAGACTCCTACCAGTGGGGACGGGGTGGTCCGCCGGATATCGGCACACCGGGAACTACTAGTCGTAACTCAATAGTGACCCACAAACTCTGGATACTGTATATGGTCGCATTTGCCTGAAGAAAGCCCCAACGAGGGAAGGCGATCCCCTTCCCAGAACGGAGGTGTTCTCCGTTGCGCCAGCCCCCCACACCACACCGGCGGACGGGGCCGTTCCCGAAGCGGCGACGGGGTGTGCCGCCCACCGTTCCCGGCTGCGCCGCGGTCGCCGCCGCCCTGCTCTTCAGCGGGTGCACACCCTTGGTCAACCCCGAAGAGATCGCCGCCGCGGACCGCGGCGTCGTGGAGGGGCAGCTGGTCGAAGGGGGCGATCTGGTCATCGGCCTGGACCAGGAACCCGACGCGCTCGACCCGACACTGGCCACGACCCTGGTCGGCCGCCACATCTTCGACGCCATGTGCGAGAAGCTCTACGACGTCGACCCAGACCTGGACCTGGTCCCCCAACTGGCCGACGGACAGCCGGAGACTTCCGAAGACGGGCTCCAGGTCACCATCCCCCTGCGCGCGGACGGGGTCCTGTTCAACGACGGCACGGCCTTCGACGCCGACGCCGTCAAGCAGAGCCTGGACCGGCACCGCGAACTCCCGGGCTCGGTACGGGCCACCGAACTCGAATCCGTGGAATCCGTCGAGGCCCCCGACGACTCCACCGTGGTGCTGCGCCTGTCGCGCCCGGACCCCGCGCTGCCGGCCACGCTCGCGGACCGGGCCGGCATGGTGATGTCGCCAGCGGCCATGGACGAGCTCGGTGAGGACTTCGCCCAGGCCCCCGAGTGCGTGGGGCCCTTCGGCTACGTCGAGCGCGTCGCCCAGGACCGCGTCGTTCTGGAGAGGAGCGAGCACTACTACGACTCCGAGAACGTGCTGCTGGACCGGCTGATCTACCGTGCCATCCCGGACGGCACCATCCGGCTGGCCAACCTGCGCTCCGGGCAGCTCGACGTCATCCAGGAAGTCGATCCGCACGAGGTCGCCCAGGTCGAGGAGGAGGACGGGCTGCACCTGCTCAGCCAGCCCTCCCTCCAGTACATGGGCCTCACCGTGAACGTGCTCAACGCCGACGGGGTCGGCAACGATCCGCGGCAGTTCGACGGACCGCTGGCCGAGCACCCTGAGCTGCGCGAGGCCCTGTCCCTGGCCCTCAACCGGGAGGCCATCAACGAGGTCGTCTTCAACAGCGTCTACCAACCCGCCTGCGGACCCATCCCGCCGATCAGCGAGTTCGCGACGGAAGCCACCCTGGCCTGCCCCGACCACGACCCGGAACGAGCCGCCGAGCTGGTGGAGGAGAGCGGTGTGGACACCCCCGTGACGATGGAGATGATGATCCCCAACGACCCCACCAACGTGCTGCTGGGCGAGGTCATCCAGTCCATGGCCGGCGAAGTCGGCTTCGACGTCCGGCTGCGGCCCACCGAGTTCGCCTCGTCCATCGCCACCGCGCAGGCGGGCGACTTCGAGTCCTACATCCAGGGATGGTCGGGGCGGGTCGACCCCGACGGCAACATCGGCCAGTTCCACTTGCAGGGCGGGGGCAACAACTACTCGGGCCACTTCACCGAGGAGACCGACGAACTGATCGTCGAAGCCGCCTCGGAGACCGACGACGAGCGCCGCACGGAGCTCTACGACGAGCTGGTCCCCCAGCTGCAGGAGACCAACTCCATCATCTACCTCTTTCGCAACCGTCTCTACAACGCCCACCACGACGGTGTCGCCGGGATCGAGCTCCGACCCGACGGCCTGATCCGCGCGGCCGAGGCCGGACACGTCCAGGGTCAGGGGTGAGGCATGGGACGCTATCTTCTGGGTCGACTCTGGCAGTCGGCCGTCACGCTCCTCCTGGTCTCCATCGCCGTGTTCGCGGGCGTACGGGCCATGCCCGGCGACCCGGCTATGCTGCTCGCCGGGGAGGATCCCAGCCCCGAAGCCGTGGAGGAGATCAGCAACCGTCTGGGACTGGACCAGCCGCTACCGGTCCAGTACCTCATCTGGATCGGGCAGATGCTGCGCTTCGACTTCGGCGACTCGGTACGCACGGGCCTGCCGGTGTCCGAGGCCATCCTGACCCGGCTGCCCGTCACGCTGGAACTGGCCCTCCTGAGCCTGCTGGTCGCGGCGACGATCGGCATCCTCACGGGTGTCGTCGCGGCGGTCTGGAAGGGCCGGCCCGCGGACTGGGCCGCCAACGCGTTCTCGCTGGTCGGTATGTCGGTACCGAACTTCTGGCTGGGCCTGATGGCGATTCTGCTGTTCGCCGTGGCCCTGGGCTGGCTGCCGGCGTCGGGATACGTGCCCCTGACCGATTCGGTCGGCGGCAACCTGGCCAGCATGCTCATGCCGGCGGTGGTGCTCGGCACCGGGCTGGCGGCGGTGGTCACCCGGCAGACCAGGTCGTCCATGATCGAAGTGCTCGGGTCGGACTACATCCGCACGGCCCGCGCCAAAGGGCTCGGCCCCAGCCGGGTCGTACTGGTGCACGGCCTGCGCAACAGCATGATCACCGTGCTGACCATCCTGGGCATGCAGCTCGGGGCTCTGATCTCCGGTGCGGTGGTCACCGAACAGATCTTCGTGCTCGCGGGCTTCGGCAACCTGATGGTGGAAGCGGTCTTCACCCGTGACTTCCCCGTGGTGCAGGCGACCGTCATGGTCACCGCGATCGGCTACATCCTGGTGAACCTGCTCGTGGACCTGTGCTATTCGCTGATCGATCCCCGCATCCGCGTCCAGGGAGGCCGCCGGTGAGCGCTGAAACCACACAGAGCACCGGGGCGCCGGACCCCGCGACCACCCGGCGGTCGGTCTGGCACCGCCTGTGGCGCAATCCCGCGGGCCTGGTCGGCCTGGTGCTGTCCGCGGCCTTCGTGACCGTCGCACTCCTCGCCCCCGTGATCGCGCCCCAGGATCCGGCCGCCGTCGACTTCGACCGCATCCTGGCCCAGCCCGGCGCCGCCGATCCGATCGGCACCGACCAGCTCGGGCGCGACCAGGTGTCGCGCGTGATGTACGCCGTGCGCTCCTCGCTCCTGGTCGCAGCGGCGGCGGTCCTGCTCGCGCTGGTGATCGCCGCTCCGCTGGGGCTGCTCGCCGGGTACTACCGCCGCTACGTCGACCCGCTGATCTCCCGGGTCAACGACGCCGTGATGGCCTTCCCCTTCCTGGTGCTGGCGGTGGGCCTGGCGGCGATCCTCGGACCCTCGCTGGTCAACGCGGCCATCGCCATCGGCGTCTCGCAGATCCCCACCGTGCTCAGGGTGATGCGCGGTGAGGCCATGCGGCTCGCGGAGGAGGACTTCGTGGACGGCGCGATCGCCGGAGGGGCCGGAGACTTCGCGGTGCTGTTCCGGCACATCCTGCCCAACGCCGCCAACGCCCTGCTGGTCCAGATCAGTGTCGGGATCCCAGCCGCCGTCATCGGTGAGGCCATGCTCTCGTTCCTCGGTCTGGGCGTTCAGCCCCCCACCCCGTCGCTGGGCACGATGCTGTCCAGCTCGCAGGCTTATTTCGCGCAGGCCCCCTGGCTCGCCGTGTTCCCGGGGTTGGTGCTCGTCCTGCTCACCCTGGGTTTCAACCTGTTCGGCGACGGCCTGCGTGACGCACTCGACCCGAAGGGAAGGCGCCGATGACCGCCATCCGCCACGACGGCGCGGAGCCGGACACGGAGCCGGTACTGCGCGCTTCGGACCTCACCGTCGACCTGCCCGGCGAGGACCGCGACAGCCCGGTCCGTGCCGTATCCGGTATCGACTTGCAGGTGCGCTCGGGTGAGGTGCTCGCGCTGGTCGGCGAGTCCGGTTCGGGCAAGAGCATGGGCACCATGGCGATGCTCGGCTTGGTCCCGCACGGTGCGTCCGTACAGGGATCGGCCCGGCTGCGCGGCCGGGAGCTGATCGGGCTGGGAGAGCGCGACCTGCGCGGTGTACGCGGCAAGGAGGTCGCCTTCGTCTTCCAAGAGCCGATGACGTCGCTGAACCCGGTGTTCACGGTGGGTTGGCAGATCCGCGAGGTGCTGCGCCTACATATGGGACTCTCCCGGGCTGCCGCTCGCACCCGCGCCGCCGAGCTGCTCGAACTGGTCGGGCTGGACGACCCCGAGCGCCGTCTGGGCAGCTATCCGCACCAGCTCTCCGGAGGCCAGCGCCAACGGGTGATGATCGCGATGGCGCTCGCCTGCGACCCCGGGCTGCTCATCGCCGACGAACCGACCACGGCGCTCGACGTTACCGTCCAGGCGGAGGTCCTGGAGCTGCTGCGCGATCTCCGACGGAGGCTCGGCACCGCGATCCTCCTCATCACCCACGACATGGGTGTCGTCGCCGACATCGCCGACCGCGTCGCGGTGCTGCACCGCGGTGAGGTCGTGGAGACCGGTGATGTGCACCAGGTGCTCCGGGCCCCTGAGCACCCCTACACGCAGAAGCTGTTGGCGGCCGTCCCGCACCTGGGGTCGGCCCGTGCCGCGACGGAGCAGGGGCGGGTGTTCGTGCATGAACGGGCGTCCACGGAGGAGAGTGCAGCGGGCCCCGACGACCGGTCCGCGCCGGAGGAAGGTCAGGGGCAGCCGCCCGCCCCGGCGCTGGAGGTCCGCGACCTGAAGGTGGATTTCGGGTCCTTCAAGGCGGTACGCGGGGTCTCACTCACGGTCGGGGCCGACGAGATCGTGGGGCTGGTCGGAGAGTCGGGTTCAGGCAAGTCGACCCTGGGCAGGTGCGCCGCCGGTCTCACCCGTCCCACCTCCGGAACCGTCTCCGTGGGCGGCACGGACATCTCCGGGCTGTCCCGGCGTGCCATGCGGCCGCTGCGCAGACGGATGCAGATGGTCTTCCAGGACCCGGCCTCGTCGCTCAACCCGCGGATGAGCATCGGCGACGCCATCGCCGAACCGCTGCGCCGCTTCCGTGTCGCCCGCGGGGCAGATCTGCACAGCCGTGTCGCCGACCTGTTGCGTGACGTGGCGCTCGACCCCGGTATGCGGGAGCGCTACCCCCATCAGCTGTCCGGCGGTCAGCGCCAGCGGGTCGCCTTGGCCAGGGCGCTCGCGCTCGGGCCTTCGCTGCTCATCGCGGACGAACCCACCAGCGCCCTCGACGTGTCGGTCCAGTCCGAGGTGCTGGAGCTGCTCACCGGTCTTCAGCGGCGCCTGGGTTTCGCGTGCCTGTTCATCAGCCACGATCTGGCCGTGGTGGAACTGCTGGCCTCCCGGGTCGCGGTGATGCGTCGCGGGGAGATCGTCGAGCAGGGAGCGGCCCGGCAGGTGCTGTCCGCACCCGAGCACGAGTACACCCGGCAGCTGATCAGCGCCGCCCCGGTCCCCGATCCCGAAGTCCAGCGGAAACGTACCGGGGTGCGTTAGCAGGGCTCGGGTGCCCGCGGGCAGCGGACCGCGGGCGCCCCGCTGCCGCCTACGCGGTGCCGCGGGTGGCCCCTACTCAGTCCCGACGGAAGCTCCGTAGACGTGCTCGACGGCGATGGTGAGGAGGATCCGCCGGTCGGAGACCATGACGGAGCGGTACTCGTCCCAGTCGGGGTGTTCGCCGGCGGCGGCGCGGTAGTAGGCGACGAGCGCCTCGACGGCCGGGTCGTGCGGGTCGCTCCCGGGTCCGGTGAGGGTGGCGGTGCCCTCTGCCGTGGCCCAGGACCAGCCGTCGCCGCTGGTGACGTTGAGCGCCGCCCGCGGATCGCGTTCGAGGTTGGCCGCCTTGACGAGCCCCGCGCGCGTCGAAATGAGGATGCGTTCACCGGGGCGGTCGTAGAAGGGAGTCACCGGTGATAGCTGGGGGCGGCCGTCCTGGTGGAGTGTGGCGAGGATGCCCAGGTTCCGCTCGGCGAGTAGTTGCCGCGGGTCGAACGCTCCAGTACTCATACGTCCAACGATAACGCCATCCGGATTCGACACGGCGTGCCCGACCGCCAGAGAATGCCGTCATGGCTTTTCCGCGCGGACGACTGCAGCTCACGGGCAGGAATGTCGCGGTGACGCCGATGGAACTCTTCTTCGACCTGGTGTTCGTCTTCGCCCTGATCCAGGTCACCGAGTTCATGGCCGCCGACCTGAGCTGGCACCAGCTGCTGCGCGGAATGCTCGTCCTCGGCATCCTCTGGTGGAGCTGGGTCTGCTTCGCCTGGCTGGGCAATGTCGTCAAGGCCGACCAGGGCCTGGGCCGGCTCGGCATGTTCGTGGCCATGGCCACGATGTTCGTGTTCGCGCTGACCATCCCCGAGGCCTTCGACGACGCACCCGGTGGGCTGTCCGGACCACTGCTGCTGGCCGGGTGCTACTTCGTCTTCCGTACAGTGCACCTCGTCCTGTTCTGGGCGGCGGCGCGCGGGGACGACGGCCTGCGCGCCCAGCTCCTGCGCTTCACCCCGTCGATGCTGGCCGCCACCGGGCTGCTGTTGCTGGCGGCCGGGACCGACGGGGCCACCCAGACCGCCCTGTGGGGCGCGGCGCTGCTGGCCGACTACCTCGGCAACTTCCTCGGCGGGGCACGCGGCTGGCGCCTGCACTCGGCGGAGCACTTCGCCGAGCGCCACGGACTGATCATCATCATCGCCCTGGGCGAATCCCTGCTGTCGATCGGCTTCGGCGTCGCCGGACTCCCCATGTCGTGGCCGATCGTCGCCGCGGCCATCCTGGGGCTGGTCCTGGCCGGGACGCTGTGGCGCGCCTACTTCGAGGTCAACGCGCCGGTGGCCGGGCGGGCCGTGGAGGCCGTTCCGGAGGCCGAACAGCCCCGTGTGGCGCGCGATGCCTACAGCTATCTGCACTTTCCCTTGGTGACCGGGATTCTGCTCACCGCTCTGGGGCTCAAGAAGGCGCTGGAGTTCGTCGGCGACCCCGGCTACCGGCTCTCCGAACCGTTCACGGGGCTCCCCTTGGTCGCGCTCATCGGGGGCGTGACGCTGTACCTGCTCGGGCAGATCGCCTTCACTCTGCGCACCACCGGCGCGTTCAGCGTCAAACGCGTCGTCGCGGCGGGCACGCTCCTGGCCGTGTTCGCGCTCGGACCGTTCCTGCCGACCCTGGTCACCCTGGCCTTGGTGGCGTCCGTGACCGCGGGCGTGGTCCAGCTCGAACGGCGGCGTCAGGCGCCCGCCCCGCCGTAGGCGACCCCGGACAGGTCGGCGAGGTCGCGTTTCCACGCCACCAGGTCGTCGGGGTTGAGCCGTTTCAGGTGGTCGTGGCCGCAAGCGCGCGCCATGACCTTCATGAGGTCCACCGAGGAGAACAGGAACCGGGTGAGGCGTTCGGCGGCCTCGTCGACGGGCAGGCGTGCGCGCAGCTTCGGGTCCTGGGTGGCGATGCCGACGGGGCACTTATTGGTGTGGCAGGCGCGCATCCCCAGGCAGCCGATGGCCTGCATGGCCGCGTTGGACACGGCGACGGCGTCGGCCCCCAAGGCCAGCGCCTTGGTGAAGTCGGCGGGCAGGCGCAGTCCGCCCGTGATGATCAAGGTGACGTCGCCGCGCTCGCAACGGTCGAGGTGGCGCCTGGCCCGGGCGAGCGCGGGGATGGTGGGCACGGAGATGTTGTCGCGGAACAGCAGCGGGGCAGCCCCGGTACCGCCGCCGCGCCCGTCCAGGATCACGTAGTCCACACCGATGTCGAGGGCCGCGTCGATGTCGCGCTCGATGTGCTGCGCGGAGAGTTTGAAACCGACGGGGATGCCCCCGGTGGCCTCGCGGACCCGCGCGGCGACCTCCCTGAAGTCGGCGGGCGGGGTCAGGTCGGGGAAGCGCGCCGGCGATACGGCGCTTTCCCCTTCGGGCAGCTCGCGTACCTCGGCGATGCGGCCCCGGACCTTGTGCCCGGGCAGGTGTCCGCCGGTCCCGGTCTTGGCGGCCTGGCCCCCCTTGAAGTGGAAGGCCTGGCAGCGGGAGACCTTGTCCATCGAGAAGCCGAACCTGGCCGAGGCGAGTTCGTAGAAGTACCGGCCGTTGGCCGCCTGTTCCTCGGGGAGCATGCCGCCCTCGCCGGAGCAGATACCCGTTCCCGCGTGGTCGGCGCCGGTGGCCAGGGCGGTCTTGGCCTCCTCCGACAGGGCGCCGAACCCGTCAAGGCGGTTGACCGGAGCGACCGGGGCGCGAAGGATGACCTGCGGGACCACCGGGCACGGTCCGCCCGTGCCCGCCGACGGACGGGGGCTGTCATGGCGGAAGAAAGCACCGACGGGTCCGCGACCTGTGCGGTACCCGAAGGAGTGGGCTGCGCCGACCTGGTCGACGCCATGACCCGCGTGCACGGGCACCGCGCGCACGTCCTCGACCTCGTCAGCCCCACCCCGGAGCGGGTCCTGTTCGGCCCGGCCGCGACCGTGGCCTTCCTCCCCTACCGCGACGACTTCGACGAGGGAAACCGGCTGGGCTTCGCCGGGTGGTTCTACCGGGCCGTGGGTGAGGACCCCGCGGGAAAGGTCTTGGTGATGTCCAGCGGCGGCTACCCGGATGCCTCCCACGGAGGCGCCACGAAGCTGTCCCGGATCGCCAACAACGGGCTGTCCGGGCTGCTCACCGACGGGCGCCTGCGCGATTTCGACGAACTCGCCGGCCAGGACTTCACCACCTGGTGCTCCGGGGAGGCCACCCGGTGGGGCGGTGACACCGTAGCGCCCTACGCCGCCGCCGTCCCCGTGCAGGTGGGCGGTGTGACGGTCCACCCCGGTGACCACGTCTTCGCCGACCGCTCCGGTGCCCTCGTCATCCCCGAGGCCTCCGTGGACCGGATCCTCGCCGAGGCCGAGCGTATCCGGCGCACGGACCAGGGGTTTCTGCCGGTCATCAGGGGCGAGGATCCCGAAGCGCTGCGCAGGGGCGAGCAGCGCAGTAACGAACAGTAAACCGGTCAGGCCACGGGCGGTGCGGCCACGCTGCTCCGTTCGACGAGCGTGGGTGTGATGGTCCTACGACTGGCGCCGTCCCGGGGTTCGGCGATGCGGTCCATCAGCAGGTTGAGAGCCTCGGTGGCCACGTTGTCGAAGTCGGGGCGAACGGTGGTCAGTGGCGGGATGTAGTAGGGGGCCTCCGGGACGTCGTCGAACCCGACCACGCTCACCTCCCCCGGAACAGAGCGCCCCTGCTCCGACATGGCCCGCAGGATCCCGAGGGCCAGATGGTCGTTGGCGGCGAACACCGCGGTGACTTCGGACATGCGGGCGAGCAGCAGTCCCGCCCGGTATCCCGAAGCGGCGCTCCAGTCGGCCGGGCTGACCGGAGGCACCTCCGCCCCCGCCGTCTCCAGAGCCTGTTGCCAGCCCCCTATCCGTCCGGCCGCGTCGAACCAGTCAGCGGGACCGGCCACATGCCACACCGTGGCGTGTCCGGCGTCCAACAGGTGACGGGTCGCCAGCCGGGCACCGGCCTCCTGGTCCACGGTCACCAAGGGGGAACTGCGTTCGGGGTCGCCGTCCACCGTGACCAAGGGGATGTCCGTCGGTACCTCGGCCAGCGCCTCACCCGCAGCCGCCGTCGGCGCCATCACCACGATTCCCGCGACCCTCTGCTCGCGGTGGTGTTCCACCGCCTGGGCGATGGAGCCCCGGTCCAGGACTCTGACTCTGCGTACGCTCACCACGAACCCGTGCGCCGCGGCGGCGAGTTCGAACGCCGCCAGCAGTGACGTGGGCCCGAACAGGGTCGAGTTCTGGGCTACCACACCGATGTGCTGGGATTTGCCGGTCGCCAAGGCGCGTGCCGCCCAGTTGGGGCGGTACCCCAACTCCTCGATAGCAGCGCGCACACGCAGACGCGTCCGCTCACGGACGTTGGGGTGCCCGTTGAGAACCCGGGAAACCGTCTGGTGGGAGATGCCGGCGAGTCGGGCGACGTCCGCCATCGACGGTTGGCGTTCCCCCCGGATGACCTCAGCGGAGTGGTCCACCCGATTACTCCTTGCATGCCCTTGTTGCCGCACTGTCCATGTCCACGGCGACCAGGCTATGCGATGGGTATCCGTACGCCCGTGCGGATACCCACCAGCAACGGCTACCCCGCCGATGACGGCACCCGGACCTCAGCTCCCGCTTTCCGGTACCACGTGCGCGTTGGCGACCGGCGGTCCGCCACCACCCCGGTTTCGCTCGTCCGCGGACACGCTACCCGTGTCCGCGCCGGGGACCACGGGCAACCAGACCCGCATGGCGGTCGGGCCGCGTTCCGCCCACTGGTGGTAGGGGGAAAGCACCACGTCGACGGGTTCACCCCTCCCCTCGGCGGGATCCGAGGCATAGGGCCACTGCGGATCGGTGGCCGCCAAGGGGCGCACCGCCCCGCGGGCGCGTACCCGTCCTCCGTGGTCGGCCGGTGGGACGGAGGGGTCGACCATCACCTCGTCCAAGTCGCTCACCCCAGCCAGGTCCACCGACTCCGCGCAGTACACCAGCGGCCCCCGTTCGACCGCCACGCAGCCCCGAACGGCGTCGATTCTCGGGTCGGGCCAGGTCACGCGGGGTTCCATCGGCAGGTGGAGCACGATCTCCTCGCCTCGGACCAGCTCGCGGTCCACCACCGCGAACCCGGGGTCGACCGTTCGGCGCACTCCGGCCTCCTCGATCACCGCTCCCCGCGCCCAGGAGGGGACTCGCAGGCGAACGGTCACCGCGCCCGGCGGAGGATCCGTGATCCGGACGGTGACGGTCCCGTCGTCGGGGTAGTCCGTCCGGATGTCCACGCCGATGGCCCGACCGTCGTCCAAAGGTGCGCGCAGACTCGCGCCGGCGTACTGGAGGATGCTGAGCCCTTCCGGTTCGGCACTGGCCACACAGGTCTGCAGGGTGGCCAGGGTGCGGGCGAGGTTGGTGGGGCAGCAGGAGACGTCGAACCATGGGGAGCGGATGCCGCCCTCCGCCCTGGTGTAGAGGGCGTCCAGGTCCGTTCGGTCCGCGCTGACACGCTGGTGGAGCGGGTTGGCGTAGAAGAACTCCGTTCCTTCTTGGCTGGGCGAGGTCGCCACCACGTTGAAGAGGGTCCGCTCGATCACATCGGCGTACCGGGCCTCACCGGTGGCCAAGTACAGCCGCCACGAGACCATGACCGAGGCGATGCCAGCACAGCTCTCGCAATAGGCGCGGTCGGCCGACAACTCCCAGTCCTTTCCGAACCCCTCGTCCTGGTGGCGTGAGCCCATACCGCCGGTGATGTGGGTGCGCCGGGCCACCGTGTGCTCCCACTGCCTTTCCACGGCCTTGAGCAGTTCCCCGTCTGCCTGTTCGACGGCCACGTCCACCGCTCCGGCCGCGAGGTAGAGGGCGCGGACCGCGTGTCCGCGCAGGGCTTGCGCGTCCCGGATCGGTACGTCGTCCTGGAAGTAGGCGCTTCCCAACGGCACCCGGTCCCCGCGTAGCGTCCCGTGACCGCGCCGGTCCAGGAAGATCCGGGCCTGTTCGATGTAGCGTTCCTCCCCTAGGGCCCGGCCCAGTTCGGCCAGTCCGACCTCGATCTCGGGATGTCCGCACAGGCCGTGCTTCCCGTCGGGGCCGAAGACTTCGCAGACGTGGTCGGCGGCCCTTCTCGCGATGTCGACGAGCCGGTCCCCGGGTCCGCGGGTGCGCACCCGGGCGACCGCCGCTTGGAGCAGGTGGCCGGTGCAGTAGAGCTCGTGGCCGTTCTCGAGGTCGCTGTAGCGGGCTTCTTGGCCGCCGTGGCCGTAGCAGGTGTTGAGGTAGCCGTCGGCGTCCTGGGCGCGCCCCACCTGCTCAGTGAGCCGTCGGAGGGAGGCGTCCAGTTCGGGGCGTCCGGTCCTCCCGTGCTCCCAGGCCAGGGCTTCCATGAGCTTGTAGACCTCGGAGTCGGAGAAACACCATCCGGGCCGGTCCGGACCGGTGGTGTGGTCGGCGACCCTGTCGAAGTTGCCGATCCAGCCCAACCGCTCCATCCACTCCTCGCAGTGCCGCAGGGTGTTGCGGGAGTTGGCGAGCTGTCGCGTCGCCCAGAAGCCCGAGTCGATGGTGATCTCGTCCAGACCCAGGGGGCGGTGACGGCCGCGGGAGGGGACGACGGGGCTTCCCCCCGCGGGTCCGGCAGAGATTGCTTGCTCTTGGGCGGTCACGCGTGTCTCCTGACGTTGCTGTTCGGTCGGCTGTGCCGACGGGTTGCGGCCGGGCGCGCTTCCTCTGCGCACCCGGTGGCTCATTTGACCGCTCCCGCGGTCACTCCGCCGGCCACGTACCGTTGCGCCACCACGAGCAGGACGGCCGCGGGGATGGAGGCGACCACGGCCGTGGCCATGATGGCGTTCCACTGTGTGGTGTTGTTGCCGATGTAGTTGTAGATCCCGAGGGTGATCGGGATGAGGTCCCCGTTCCGGTTGAGCGTGGAGGCGAAGATGAAGTCCGACCACGCCCACAGGAAGGCGAAGAGCGAGACGGTCAGGATGGAGTTCCGGCTGACCGGGAGCACGATGGAACGGAAGATGCGCCAGGTGCTGGCCCCGTCCACCTTCGCCGCCTGGATGATGTCCTTGGGGATCCCGGACATGAAGGCGGTGAACAGCATCACCGCGAAGGGGACGGCGATCGTCGAGTCGGCGACGATCAGGCCCCACACCGTGTTGAGCCAGCCCAGGCGGACGTAGATGGCGTAGAAACCCATTGCCATGACCACGCTCGGGATCATCTGCGCCACCAGGAGCAGGAAACCGATCACGCCGGGCCCAGGCGGGGACAGCTTGGCGAGGGCGTACCCGGCGGTCAGGGAGACCAGCAGGGTGAGTAGTACGCAGCCCAGGCCGATGATCAGGCTGGTGCCCAGGTGGGGCAGCTGCTGCTCGAAGACCGCGGCGTAGCCGTCGAGTGTGGGTTCTCTGGGGTACCAGTGCGGCGGGTCCGCCCGCAGGTCCTCGGTCTGGGTGAGGGAGATGTTGAACATCCAGTACACGGGGAAGAGCATGATCCCCGTGAAGAGGACTCCCAGCGCAGTCTTCCACCACGCGCGCCGTGCGTTCACGCCCTCTCCTCCCGCCGCTGCAGGTACAGGTACACGAACCCGAAGACCAGGGCCATGACGATGAGCAGGTTGCCCACGGCCGCGGCTTGGGAGAAGTCGGGCTGCCCGGTACCGAAGGCCCTGCGGTAGGACCAGATGGCCAGGGTGGTGGAGGAGTCACCCGGGCCGCCGAGCGTCATGATCCAGATGACGTCGACCACCTTGAGCGTGTAGACCAGGCCAAGCAGCAGCGTGATGACCGAGACCGGGCGCAGCATCGGCACGGTGATGTGCCAGAACCGCTGCCAGGCATTGGCCCCGTCGAGCTCAGCGGCCTCGTAGAGGTCGTCGGAGATGTTCTGCAACCCGGCGTAGAGGATCACCAGGTTGAAGGGGATCCCGAGCCAGATATTGGCGATGATGACCGAGACCAGCGCCCATTCGGGTGAGGTCAGCCAGTTGATCTGGCCGATACCGAACGTGCCGAGCACGGAGTTGACGAGGCCGTTGTCACTGTTGAGCATCCACGACCAGGTCGAGGCCGAGACGATCATGGGCAGGAGCCAGGGGATCAGGAAGGCGGCGCGCAACCCGGCGGAGAGCGGGAAGTGGGCCTTGAAGAAGACCGCCAGCGCCAGTCCGATCGTGTACTGGGCCGTGATCGAGACCAGCGTGAACAGGACCGTGTTCCACAGGGCCGGACCGAAGGTTCCCGAGGAGGCGATCTCGGCGAAATTGGCGAAACCGACGAAGTCCGCCTCGCCCTGCACGAAAGCCCGGGGGGTGTAGTCGTGCAGGCTGAGGTCGAGGTTCCTGTAGAGCGGATAGGCGTAGAAGGCCGCCAGGTAGACGATCAGTGGTGAGATGAAGGCGATCGCGGCCCACCGCCGCCCGGGGAGTCTCCGCCGAGACCGTCGCGCACCCCTTTGGTCACGGGACGGGACGGAATCGGCGGAGGCTTGCTCCCGCTGGGACGGTGACCCGGTGTTCCGCAGCGTCGAACTCATGACGTGCTGTTCCTAAGGTCGTCCGAGAGGTGGATCAGTCGATCTGGGCGGCCGCCTCTTCCTGAGCCTGCGCCAGCGCCTCCTCCGCGGTCATGGACCCGCTCAGGGTGTTCTGCACGGCGTTCCACAGGGCCTCGGAGATGAGCGGGTAGTCGGATCCGAGCTCGTCACCGGTGCGCCCCTTGGCGTTGCGGACGGCATCCACCCAGGGCTCGAGCTCGCCGTCCTCGCTCAGAAGCGTCTCCTGTCCCTCAGTGGTGGGCGGAACGTAGTAGGCGAAGGTGTTGGCGGTTTCCACCAGTCCTTCAGGCGTGGTCATGCACTCGACGATCGTCGTCGTGACCTCGTAGCGCTCCTCGTCGCCCTGGACCGGAACGGTGATGAACTCACCCCCGGTGGGGGTGGGCGCGATACCGCCGTCCTGTCCGGGCAGCGTGATGACCCCTGTGGGGAAGTCGGCCTCGGCGGCACTGTCGACCTGCCAGGTGCCGTTCACGGCGAAGGCGAACTCACCGGTCAGGAACTCCTCCCATACGGTGTTCTGGGAGTTGGTCAGCACGGAGTCGGGCGCGTACCCCTCGCCCAGCCAGCCCTGCCACAGCTCCAGTGCCTCGACCTCCTCGGGTGAGTCCAGATCGCGCAGATCCGCGCCGGCACCCCAGAACCAGGGCAGGAACTGGAAGGATCCCTCCTCCGTGCCGATCCCGGCGAAGGTGACGCCGCGGTAGTCGGTGCCGGACACCTGTTCCAGGGCCGCGGTGAGGGACTCCCAATCGGTGACCGACTCCGGGTCCACCCCGGCTTCGTCGAGTACGGCCTCGTTGTAGAAGATCGCGAGCGTGTTCGCACCGACCGGGATGCCGTAGGCCTCGCCGTCGACGACCCCCGCGGACAGGAGGTTGTCGTCGATCTCGGAGGTGTCGAGGCCGAACTCGTCCATGGTCGTGAGCATGTCCGTCTCGGCCAGGGTGGGCACCGCCGGGTTGTCCAGCAGGATGACGTCCGGAGACGCCCCCTCCTGCGCGGCCAACAGCGCCTGGTTGGTCAGGTCCGTGGTGTCGTAGGCCGCGCGCTCGATGCTCACCCCTGCCTCCTCGCCGCACGCGTCCACCCGCTGGGCCCAGTCGGAGGCATCCTCGTGCTGGGGGTAGGGGTCCCACCAGGCGTAGGTGTCGGCGGGCGCGTCACCGTCCGCCGACGAGCAGGAGGCGAGCAGGAGGACGGAAGCGGTGACAGCTCCCGCGCGGACGAGGTTCCGCCCTCGGTTGCCGTGCTGTTTCATCGTTACCTCTCAGGGGGTTGCCGTCGTTCGCTGTTGCTGGGCCCGCGGTCGCTGACGCGTGCGGGCGACGGTGAGCGGCCGGTGACTACCGGCGGGGAACGGGTGGATTCCTCGGCCCGTGCGCTTCCTGTTCTGCGCGGGCGGGCGGGGGGCCGATGCTGCCCCGGTCGACGAGCTCCGGGGGCAGGAGCCGGGTCACCCATGGTTCGGCTCTGTGTGCGGTGCTCTCGATACGGCGGACGAGCTGCTGAACGGCCATGTGCCCCAGGTCCCGGGGTGCGCTCTCGACGGACGAGTAGGGCAGGGAGAAGGTACGGGCGAACTCGTCGGAGTAGCGGCCGACGACCGACAGGTCCTCCGGAACGCTCCTGGCGCGACCGTGCAGAACGGACGGCAGCGCGGCAGCCGCGGCTTCGTTGTTCAGAAGCAGACCCGTGGCCGCCGGATAGGTGTCCAGGAGGGCGTTGAGCCTGCGGCCGATGGCGGGCTGCTGGGCTTCACCGAACACGGCGTGCAGGCGAACCCCGTGCTGGCGGGCTTGGTCGAGAGCGGCGTTCTGGAGGCGCCACACGTACGCGCCGCCCCGCTCCACCACGTGTTCGGGCTGTGAGACCAAGATGAGTTCCCGGTGGCCCAGCCGGTGCATGTGGTCGACCATCAGGCGCCCCGCCCGCTCGAAGTCCAGGTCGAACACGTCCACACCGGAGCTTTCCCCGGGCAGTCCGACGAGGGCTCCGGGTTGCGGTGCCTCCCGCAGGACCGGGAGGCGGTCGTCGTCCTCGGCCACGTTGAGCAGGACCACCCCGTCCACCTTCCTGGAGCGGGTGATCCGCCGCAGAGCACGGGCACCGTCGGTCTCGCTGACCAGGAGGGTGTCGTATCCGAGTTTCCTGGCGCTGTCGGACACACCGGTGATGTACTGCAGCATGGCCGGGGCGAACTCGTCGTCCAGGAACCGGGCGAGCAGGCCGATCACCATGGTCTGTGCGGTGGCCAGGGCCTTCGCGCCCGCATTGGGGGTGAAACCCAGGCGGTCGGCGGCCTCCGCCACACGCTGGCGCACCTCGGCCGAGATGGGGCGCTTGTTCGAGAAGGCGTAGGACGCGGTGCTCCTGGAGACGCCCGCCTCCCGTGCCACGTCGCCGATGGTGACCATTGGCCCTCCAGCCGGTCGAACCGGTTCGCTGAGTGTTCGGGAAGGGGGCAGCCGGGTCCCGGAGGACGTCCTGCGGGACCCGGCTGCCCCGTGTGGTGCCACGCGTACTCGTCAGTCCCGTCAGAGGTCCGCGGCGAGCCTCGTGACGGTGATGTTGTCGATGACCGGCGCGTACTGGGACCGCAGCAGGAAGTCCGGCCAGGTCTCGGACGCGTAGGAGTCGCCGTCGAAGTCGGGGAGCTCTTCGGAGGCGAACGTGACGGTGTTGGCCCCCTCCTCCAGTTCCACCGGGACGCTGAGCTCCCAGAAGTTGTTGGCGTGGTAGGTCGGGGGGAACAGGACGGGTTCGGCCTCAGCTCCGTTCACCGAGATGTCGGCCCTGCGAGCGACGGGGTTGGGGTTGTAGTGCGTCGACGGAGAGGTCTCCGGGTTGGCGTAGCGCACCCGCATGACGTGGGAACCCGCCTCCGCGGCCACCACGTCGAAGGTGAGCGTGTTCTGGTTGCCGGGCTCACCGCCGATGCCGTCGACCGCCGACCCGGTGTCGGAAAGTGAGAGGTCCACGACCTCCGCCGAACCCTCGATGCGGGCTTCCTCGGCATCGTGGACGTTCGATGCCAAGTGCCCTTCACCGTCGGTGACATCGAGGCGGTCGACCAGCACAGCTCCTTCGTCGCCGGTCACGGTGACCTTGTTGACCCCGCCGGAGAGCGACACCGCCGTGGCGGTCGTCCCTTCGCTGACCCGGGCGACGCCCCGGTCGTTGACCGACAGGTCGGCCGCCCCGTCACCCAGCGAGTGGACCTCGAGGAGGGATTCGGCGTCCTCCTCCGAGTAGACCCAGAAGGTGACTCTGTCTCCGGAGCCGACCTCGACCGCGCCGGAGCCGGATACGTCCTGCCCCTGCAGGCGCTCGTCCCGGTAGACCGGTGTGGCCCCCTCGAGGACGGCCGTCTCGGCCTCGTAGGTACTGCCCTCCGTGCCTGAGGGCAGGTCAAGGGTGATGCGGTCGATGATCGCGTCACCCTGGGTGGCGCCCTCACCGTCGAGGCTCTCCGCCGCCAGGGAGATGACGTTCTCCCCTTCCTGGAGTTCGACGGTGGTGTCGGTGTGGTCCCAGACCACCCAGTTGTAGGCCAGGGGCAGGAAGAGCTCCTGCTCCTCCTCTCCGTTGACGCGGAGGAACACGTTGGTGGGCCCTTGGTCCTCGACCAGATCGTCGGTGTAGAGGGAGTTGGCGAAGACGCTCAGGTCGTAGGTCCCGGTCTCGGGGACGTCGACGGTGAAGTCGAGGACACCGTCCGACCCGGTTCTGAGCCCCCCGACGTTGTAGCCGCCGGACGTGTAGTACTTGGAGACGTCCTCGGGCGACCCCTCGGGGCCGTTCAGGCTGTAACCGCTGCCGGTGTACTCGGCGTCTTCGGCTTCGTACGATCCCTGCCACTGGAACGGGGGCTCACCGGTGGGGGTGCCGTCGCCGGCGGGGGTGAGCACGACTTCGTAGGCCGAGGACTCCTGTAGGGAAGGCAGTACGTCGCCGAAGTCGAAGGTGACGGAACCGTCCCGGACGTCGACGACCTCCTCGGCGATCAATTGGGGCTGGGCGGCGTCGCCGATCTGCCCCGTCCAGGGGATCTCCCGCACCCAGGCGTGGACGCTGGATCCGAAGATTTCCTCGGGGACGTTGTCGAACGCGACCCGGGCCGCGCCGTCGGAGCCGCCGAAGACCGATCGGGCCAGGGCCCGTTCCTCGTCCAGGGTGGCGACCCCTTGGAGGGTGTAGTTCTCGCCGGGGTGGGGCGGGGTCACCTCGACCGTCTGCCCGGTCATGTTGCCGTAGGTGTTGTACAGCCACCACTGGCCGTTGGCCCGGTTGGCCTGGACCGCGCTGTCCGACAGGTTGCCGTTGATGTTCCAGAAGGCGATCATGGCGTCGACCTTGGACTCCTCGATCGCCGACATCCACTGGATCATCTGCCCGGGGACGGAGGTGTGGTAGTTGAAGGCGTACTCGTTGATGTTGATCGGGAGCTCTGTGCCTTCGTACTCCGTTCCCGCGAAGGCCTCCGCTTCCCAGCCGCGGTAGCGTTCGACGGATCCGCGGATCTGGTCCGGGTGGCTGAGCTCGTGCCAGGTGATGACATCCGGCACCGTCCCCGCCGCGACGGTGTGCTCGAGGAACCCCTCGACCTCGTCGAACAGGATGCTGGTGTTGGGGCCGGAGATGCGGACGTCGCCCAGTTCCTCGCGGATGAGCGCGTAGGTGTCGTCCCAGGCCCGGAAGAAGTCGGTGGGGTCGTCCAGCCAGCTGGTGCCGTCGTAGCTCCACTCACCGTCCCCGAACATGTTGCCTTCGGGCTCGTTGTAGGGCTCGATGACGATGTTGTCCAGCAGGGCCGGGTCCAGCTCCTGGATCTGGCCGAGCTGGGTCTCGACGACCTCCATGTAGCCGGAGAGCTTCTCCTCCGGGGTCTCCCCCGGCCACTCGTAGGGGAAGCCGCGGTAGTAGTCGGTGGTCCGCACGTAGATGTCGCCGTCCGTCGCCTCCGCCAGGGAGGGCAGGACCTCCAGTGCGTCCGACCCTGGGTGCTGTGCGCCGTCCTGGCCCTTGGTGGCCACGGTGCGCACGTTCATCCCCTCGATGAGGTTGTCGGTCGGCAGACCCGGGCCGTAGAGGCCGTACAGGAGGCCGGAGGCTCCTCCGTGGAAATCTCCGGTACCAGCGGCCAGGTCCACGGTGAGCCGCTGGGCGTCGGGGTCGTTGATCCGCGGGCTGTGGTTCACGTCTCCCACCAATGCGGGGTTGTCGACTGCAGCTTGGACGTCAGCGGGATACTGATCGCTGGTGGAGCCCGGCGGAGGGCCCGCGTAGGCGGTGGCTCCTGTCATGGGGCTCACGGCCAGAGTGCTGGCGAGCGCGGCCGAGAACAGGCAGAAGAGGGGCTTTTTCGACGTCTTGGGCACCATGGGGGGCTGCTCCTGTTGTGGCTGTACCTGCCGGGTTCCGATCCGTTCCACGGACGGGGATCCCCTGATTCCTCTCTGTTTCCGAACGATTTCGTCGAACCGGTTCGACGATGAGCGCGGACCCGCGGTCGCCCGAACACGCCAGGTATGGGGGTCACGCTTGCGATTGCGCCAATTGTTAACGCGAACATCATCACGGTCAACCCCCTTTCGTCAGATGATTCGCGTAGAAGTCCCGCTCGCCGCAAGGTCAACAACACCGATCCGCGGTGGTGTTCGCCTGAGGGGATCCTGCGGAATGTGAGCGGTAACGACCCGCTCCGAGCTGGTCTCCCGGACCTGGTCGGCACCCCCGACGGACCGCACGGACCGCGACCGCTTCCCACCGGTCGGAGGCCGCCCGCGCGCGACCGTTTCCCCGGCGGGCGGCCCAGGGTACGAAGGGGATACCCCGGGGATCGTGCCCTGCCCCGTCCTGTCCGCGCCCCGAAGGGAACCGTCCTTTGCTCCCCCTCGTCACCGAGCCCGTCGACCGGCCCGCACTGCGCTTCGGCGACCGGTCCCTCAGCTACCGGGAGCTCTCCGAGACCGCCTCCCGGCTGGCCGCCGAGCTCCCCCGCGACGGCCGAGTCGCCGTGTGGGCGACCCCGACCCTCGAGACGTGCGTCGCCGTGACCGCGGCGGTGCTGGCCGGCGTTCCGGCCGTGCCGCTGAACCCGCGCTCGGGGGAGAGCGAGCTGCGGCACGTGGTCGGTGACAGTGCTCCGGACCTGCTTCTCCACTCCCCTTCGCCCCAGGAGGGCGGCGAGGACCTGCCCGAGGCCGTGCACTCGCTACCCCGCCTGGCAGTGGACGCAGCGCCCGCACCGGGCACTCCCCCGCTCGTACGGCGGGTCGACGACGAGCGGACCGCGCTGATCGTCTACACGTCCGGCACGACGGGGCCGCCCAAGGGGGTCCTGCTGTCCCGCCGTGCGGTGCGGACCAACCTCGACACCCTCGCCCGGACCTGGGACTGGACCGCCGACGACGTGCTGGTGCACGCGCTACCCCTCTTCCACGTGCACGGCCTGGTACTGGGGGTTCTGGGACCGCTGCGGTTGGGCGGGCACCTGCGCCACCTGGGCCGGTTCGACCCCGTCGCGGCTGCCCGGTCCTTCGCCGAAGGCACGGTGCTCTTCGGCGTCCCGACCATGTACCACCGCCTCGCGGAGGCCGTCACCGAGGACCCGTCGCTGGCCCGGGACCTGGCCCGAGCGCGCTTGCTCGTGTCCGGCTCGGCCGCGCTGCCGGTGTCCGACCACGAGCGCCTGACCGCCGCGACCGGCCACCGGGTGGTAGAGCGATACGGCATGACCGAGACCCTGATGAACACCAGTGTCCGCCCCGGCGGCCTCTCGCGCCCCGGCACAGTGGGCACCCCGCTGGAAGGCGTGGAGGTGCGCCTGGTCGACGACGGGGGCACGCCTCTGGAGCCCGGCGGGTCCGGGAACGGCGTATCCGGGGCGGACGAGAGCGGGGGCGGCGGGTCCGACGAGATCGGCGAGGTCCAGGTGCGCGGCCCGAACCTGTTCAGCGGTTACCTCAACCGGCCCGAGGCCACGGCCGAGGCGATGTCGGACGGCTGGTTCCGCACCGGGGACATGGCCGTGTGGGACGGCGACGGGTCCGTTCGGCTGGTCGGCCGCAAGAGCACCGACCTGATCAAGTGCGGCGGGTACAAGATCGGTGCCGGAGAGATCGAGAACGTGCTGCTCTCCCATCCGGGTGTGGCCGAGGCGGCCGTCACCGGGGAGCCCGACCGGGACCTGGGCGAACGCGTCGCCGCCTGGATCGTCCCGGGCGGGTTGGCCCCGCCGTCCCTGGAGGAGCTCGCGAAGCTGGTCTCCGCCGAGCTGGCACCGCACAAACGCCCCCGACGACTGCACGTGGTCGACTCGCTGCCCCGCAACGACATGGGCAAGATCCTCAAGCGGGAGCTCCATACCTGACCAGGGAAGCGGAATCGGGTAGGCGGGTCGGGTCGCCCGACCCGCCTCCCACACCACCGGACATGCGAACCACGCATCCGGCGGTTCGTCAAGCTGATCTCAACCGCTGCCAGGACGGCTTCAACATCCGCAGACCAAG
>NZ_BAAHAR010000048.1:0-71040 GCF_054777395.1 Nocardiopsis oceani | reverse complement strand
CGCTCCTATGTAGCGACCGCGGCCAAGCACGGCATCGGTATGTTCGACGCCCTGGTCCACCTGGCCGAGGGCCGGTGCTGGATGCCCGAAACCGTCTGATCCTTCTCCGGGACACCTGAACAGTCACAACTGATCGAGCTTTATCCCGAAGCAACCAGGGAGTTCAAGAGCTTCTTCGCGGACTCGCTGGGGCGTGCTCGCATCGTTTGGAGCTGGTCGCAGAGTTCCTGGTATGTGCGCTGGACCGCGTCCGAGCGACCCATGGCTGCGTGGGCTTTCATGAGTTCCAGATAGACGGCCTCGTTGAGGTCGTCGGACCTACGCGCTCGCTCCAGCCAGATGATGGCTTCTTCCTGGTCGTCAGTGGCCTTGGCCAGGCTGACGAAGCAGTCCGCTGCGCGACGGCGGTAGTACTGGCGTTTCTCTTCAATCCAGGGGAAGTCAGCTTCCGTGAGCAGGACAGCCCGGTATTCGGCCGCGGCGGAACGCAACGCACGGTGGCGCTCGCCCTCTTCTTTGGTTGCTGCCACGGCTCCCAGGGCCGCATCGAAGCGCCATACGTCGACATCAACAACCTCCATGGCCAGCTGGTAGCGGCCGGATCGGACGTCGATGATCTCCGCTTCGGCGTCGTTCAGTGATTCCCGCACGGTGCCCCGAGCACTCGAGCAGGCGGTGTTGCGTAGCTGCCTGGCCTGGCGCTCGGTCACCTCGGGGAACAGCGCGTCGGTGAGGGCTTCCGTCCCCACACCTTCAGGATGGAGAGCGAGGTAGGCGATGACCCGTCGTGCCGAGGAGCGCATCGCTGAACCGATGTCCGTGCCTTGGTAGGTGATCTTCGGTTGTGGTGCGAACAACTGCACGCTGATCTTGTTCGGGTCCTCGGCTGCCGGTGCGGGCTCCGGGGTTGGGGATATTGCATGCTCGGCGGCAGACTCCCGACTACCGGGCTCGTCCGGGGGTGGCGGTTTCTCCTCGGTGGGACCGAATTGGGCGGCGAAGGTGTCCTGGTCGATGTGCAGCAGGCGAAGGTCTTCGTGGGTGCTGCGGGTGCCGTCGGCAGCGATGGACTCGGCCCGGTCGAAGGACTCACAGCCCACCGAAGGGAAGGCTTCCTCTTCATCGAGCACCAGAACCAGAATGCTGTCGTCCTTGTTCGTGGCGAGCGAGGCCAGTCGGTCACTCACCAGGGCGTTCGCGGGTGCCTCCACAAGGAGCAGGGCGCAGTTCGGAGCATCGCGACGGGCTCCGGTGATGTAGGCCAGTTCCGCTTCGGTGATCGCGGAAGCCGTGTCCGCGCACTGGGTCAGTCCTTCAGCGCGGGGCCGTTCGGGAGCTCCGGCTCTGGTGAGCAGGTTCCGGGTGGTGATGACCCGGACGTCTGGTTCGGCCAGGGCGCGGCCGATGATCGAGGCGCACACCCCGACGGCGTGCTTACCGGTGATCCCCAATCCGTCGCAGGCGTTGACGCTCAGGGTGTCGGCGATGCGGACGCGTCCGTCCGGGGTGACCAGTGGACCGTCACTGTCACGCGTGACGGCCAGCGGGGTCCCGACCTCGGGCTCGGAAGTCCCTGCGTCTGCGGGTTCGTCGGCTTCGGGTTCGGTCTTCGGAAGTGCTTTCCTGTGGCGCCGTCCAGGGGCTGTCAGCCTGCCCGCGACCATCCCTGCGGCTCCTCCTGCCACTGCTCCGGCGAGGAGTGCTCCTCCGGAGAATCCGCTGTCCTGTTGGTCGGCGGTCAGGTCGTGGTCAGCCTCCGCGTGGTCGCTGTCAGCCGGAGCCTCTGGCTCGGGCTGCTGCTTGGTGGAGAGGGTGTAGGAGATCTCGGCTCGGCGGTCGGCTGAGGGGCCGAGTTCGGGGTGGTTGCGGGGCTGTTCGGAACCGGCTCCGGCAGCGGTGATGTCCCATCCTTCGCCGAGGTGTTCGGCGAGGTGTGTGGCGACTTCCTCGGCGCGGTGGTGGGACAGGCTCTTGTTGTACTCGGGGTCTCCGACAGTGTCGGCGTGCCCGGTCACGACCACCGGCTCGTTCGGGTCGCCGAAGAGTTGGAGCAGCTCGATGGTGGGTGTGAGCTCTTCGGCCATCTCGGGGGTGAGCTGTGCGGCGTCGAAGCCGAACCCGCTCAGGATGCGGGTGCGCTCCAGAACCGGCGGGGACTGCGCGGTGTCAGCCTCTTGTGGGCCTTCGGTGAGCTCGGTGTCAGCCGCTGCCACCGCGGCCGCAGCCGGGGTGGACACTGCGGCTGAAGTGCCTAGCGCGCCGGTCAGGACCAGGCGCAGTAGGGCGATGCGGGGCAGGTGCCCTCTGAACAGGGCGACCGTGTCGACCGCCACCAGCACCGTGAACAGTCCCCAGAGAGCCCAGAGCGCGGTGAGCACCAAGGTGTGGCCGACTGTGGGTGGCAGGGTGAGGCTGAGCAGGGACAGCCGGACGTAATCCCAGGTGAGGTCCTCGCTGAGCGGCCAACCATGCCTTGCCAGCAGGATCGGTGGGCCGATCAGTAGTAGCGCGGTGGCCCCGATGCCCAGGACCGCTCTCATCGGTTGGTGCATGCGTCCCCCTTGTTCCTCACGGTGTGTGGGCCAGGGCCGATGCCCTCGCCGCGATGTCGGTGTCGCCGAGTGGGGCCAGGAGGGTCGGGCTGTAGGAGCTGGTGAGGGTGACCGTGACGGTGTCGGTGTCTACATGGACGAGTGCTCTGGTTCCGCCGTTGCGGGCGTGCCGCTGCGCGGCTGCTCGGGCTGAGGGTTGGTTGAGCGCGAGCTGTCCGTCTCGGAGGTGTTCGGCGTCGAGTTCCTGGGCGCCTGCTCGGGCGGCCTCGTGGGCGAGGGTGGTCAGCTGGGACTTGGTCCTGAGCATCTGGGCGCCGTCGTAGACCAGGCCGAGGCAGGCGATGAGGGCGGCGGCGATACCGAGGACGAAGGCGGTGGCGTGTCCGGAGTCGCTGTTGGGCGGGGGCATCAGCGGGCCTCTTCCCGGTGGGTGTCCATCACGGAGGTGGCGGTACCGGTGACCTGCCGCGTCGGGTCGAGCCCGAGTGCGCCGAATTCGCTCCGTTCGCTGGTGCAGGTGACGGCGGCCCGGAACGAGGCCTTGGCCCCTGTACCTGTTCGGTCGAGGGTGACGCGCGGGTTCTGGCAAGCGCTCCCCCATCCGCCGACGCTCTCGGCCACGGCCTGCTCGGCCGCGTTCTGGGCGTGGTGCAAGTCCTGGTGCACGGAGGCCGCGCGTGCTGCGGAGTGTGCCAGGGAGTCCACGGCCAAGGCGGCGGCGAAGTTCCTGCCGACGAAGGCGATCAGTAGCAGGAAGGCCAGCAGGAGCGGGGCCACCAGGATGAGTTCGGCTGAGGCCCCGCCCTTGTCGCGTTGCGTTGCTGAGTTCCCCGCCATCAGCGGGCCTCGGTGGGCGGCTGCTCGATCGGTCCGCTCAGTGAAGCGCTCACGGTCGGGGTGAAGCCGGGGATCAAGCTGATGGATACGGCCTCCACTCGGGCGTGCGCTGTACCGTCGCGCCGTTCGACGTGGACCCGCAGATCTTCGAGAACCCTGCCACCCAGACCCTCGGCGAACGCTTCGCCCCGCATCCGCCCCTCTCTAGCGCTGCCCTCGAACACACGGCCCGCTGCCAGTGCCTCTGCGGCCGCAGCCTGAGCCCGGTGCTGGGCGTGTGCCCACAGTCCGTACTGGACCAGGCCGATGAGCATGGCGAACAACAGGGGGAGCGCGACGAGCATGTCCGCTGACCCCCGGTCGTCCCGAAGCTCCTCCTGCTTCACAGGTCGATGCCCAGGTCGATGGACTGGGCCGCGTCCACCAGGAGCGGGACGATGATGGCGCCGACCGCGGTGGCTGCGCCGATGGCGATGGCCAGGGTCAGTACGTATTCGGTGATGCTGGCGCCCCGGTCGTCCCGGGCCTTATCCGACCGGTCCCCCAGCGCGAGACTGGTCAGTGCTCGGTAGGCCTTTCCCATGTGCAGCGTCCTTTCGGTGGTGTCGTGGTTCAGAATCCGGAGGTCACGTGGGCCACGGCCGGGATGCCCATGAGCAGGAGCACTCCGAGGACCAGGAGTAGAACCGGCAGGCTCATCCGTTCAGTGGCGGCTCCGGCTTCGGCTTCCAGGGCGGAGAGTTGGTGGGTGCGCAGGCTCTTGGCCTTGGCGGTGACCGAGGCGCGGACCCGGGCGCCGTCGGTTCCAGCCAGGCGGATGGAGGCGGCGAGTTCGTCGAGCTCGGGGACGCCGGTGCGTTGGGCGAGGTCGCTGAGTGCGTCCCAGGGCGGGCGGGTGCGCAGGTGTGCTTCGTTCAGGCTGCGCCGTACCTGGGTGAAGGCGGGGCCGGTTCCCTGGCGGGTCGCGGCGGTGAGTGCTCCGGAGGCTCCGGCGCCTCCGGCCAGGGCGACGCCGACCAGGTCGGCGATGGCCGAGGTGACCGTGCGCAGTTCGGCGCGGCGGCGCTCTGCCCGGTGGCGCAGCACCAGGTCCGGGGTGATCAGGAACAGGGCCAGTGAGCTCAGGGCTAGGAGCAGGGCGATGCCCGGTGAGAGTCCCGAGGCGTCGGGGACGGACGCGCCGACCACGCAGGCGAAGGCTGCGGCTCCTCCGAGGGCGGCGAGGATCTTCTCCCGGAGGTAGGAGTCAGTGTCGCGGTCGCAGACGGCCAGGTCCTGTCGGCATCGTGACGTGGGCCAACCGAGGTGGCCGAGCAGGGCTCCGCTGGTCTGGGTGAGCTGCTCCTTCCACCCTTGGTGTTGCCGTTGGGCAGGGTCTTCGTCAGCGGGTGGGGGCAGCAGCTCGTGGAGGCCGGGTTTGCGCGCGGTCGCCAGGAGCGCCCACAGTCCGACGCTGGTGACGGCACCGGCGAGGGTCGCGAGGAACACGTTCATACCGCGGCCTCCCCGGGCTGGGGTTTGAGCAGCCGCACCTGGCGTGGCGGATTGGACAGCCGCACCAGCCACCACAGGGCCCCAGCCCACAGAGCTCCCACCAGGGCGAGTGTCACCTGGCCCAGGGCGGTACCCAAGGGCGCGAAGAAGGCGCCGTTGAACACGCCCATGCCGACCACCATGACCAGGGAGGCGCCAATGATGATCCGTACCGAGGTGCGGGTCTGGGCGCGGGCGTCGGAGGTGCGGTTGAGCATGGAGGCACGATCGCGGGCGGCCTCGGCCAGGTTGCCGAGCAGGGGACCCAGGTCGGCGGCGTGCCGGTGGCTGGCCATGGACAGTGCCACGACCACGAGGTCGGCCGTTTCGTTGTCGACCCGGTGGGCGAAGTCGGCCAATGCTTGGCGCAGCTCCGTGCCTTCGGTGAGGTCGCGGGCGAGCAACTCCACGTCGGGGCGGATCGGTGCGGGGGCGATGGGCAGGGAGGCGCCGACGGCCTGGCGCAGGCCCGAGGCAGCGGAGATGAGGTCGCGCAGCTGTTCGGTCCAGCCCGCGACCGCTTCGATCTTGGCGACCTCGGCTTTGGCTGCCTGGTTCGGCGCCAGAACCGCGGGAAGCCACCAAGCAGCGCAGCCTGCCAGGACGGCGGCGACCGGCCAGCCGGTGACGGCCCAGGTGAGGACACCGACCGTGCCCACCATCGCGGACCTGAACAGCATCTGGCGCGGAACCCGTGCTCGGCCCTTCAGGCGTTCGGCGGATGTTCGCCAGAACGGGGCCAGCAGGACCAGGCCCAGGCCGAAAGCCGCACCACCCGCGCCCGCCAACACCACCGTGGTCATCGCATGCCCCCGAACAGGACCGCCGGGTCGAACCCGACCCGTTCGAGTTTGGTCACGTACTGCGGACTGAGCCCGGTGATGAAGCCTTCCTCCGGTGAGTAGATCTCGTTGGTCACCACTCGGGGGCCTTCTGACCCGACCACCTCGCGGATGCTCGCGACCCTGCGCACGCCGTCGGTACCGGTGTCGATGTGGACGGCCAAGTGCACGGCAGAGCCGATGAGGATCGCGCTCTCTTCCAGCGACAGGCGTTCGCGGGCTTGGGCGGCGTAGGTCGCGAGCTTGGTCATGATCTGCGCCGAGGAGGAGGCGTGCACGGTGGCCATGGAGCCGTCGGTGCCCATGCTCATCGCGTGGAGCAGGGCGACGGTCTCCTGTCCCCGGGTCTCGCCGACGATGACGCGCTCCGGTGACATCCGCAGGGCCTGGCGGACCAGGTCGGCGAGGCTGATCTCCCCGGCTCCCTCGGTGTTGGCGGGCCTGCCCTGCAGGGCCAGGCATTCGAGCCCGTCGTCGGTGTCCAGGCCCAGTTCGAAGGCGTCCTCGATGGAGACGATGAACTCCGAGGAGGGCACGCACTGGGCCAGGGCTCGGAGCAACGTGGTCTTCCCTGATCCGGTGGCACCGCCGATGATCAGGTTCAACCGGGCTCGAACGGCTGCTGTGAGCAGGGCGCGCACGGGCTTGGTGAGCATGCCGGAGCGGACGAGTTCGGTCAGGGTCAGTGCGCGTTCGGGGTGGCGGCGGATGACCACGGCCGGGCGCCGGGACACCCCCATCACCGCGGACAGCCGCACCCCTTCGGCCAGTTCCATGGACAGCAGCGGGGCGGACAGGTCGAAGCGGCGCTCGCCTCCCGGAGCCTGTCCTGCCAGCCTCTGCACCAGGGCGATCAGCTCGTCATCGGAGGTGGCGACGGGTGGTCGCTCCTCTTGCCGCCCGTCGCCGAAGTCGACCTTCACTCGGGTGCCGACGATGCGGATGTCGCGGATCCCGGGTTCGGCGAGCAAGGATTCCAGCGGTCCCAGTCCGCACACCCGCGCCAGGGCCCTGGCGTGTACCCACTGCTCTTCCTGCTGGGTCAGGGCTCGCGCCTGCCCGGTGAGCGCTCGGCAGGCGTAGTCCTCCAACAGCGCGGTCAGCACCGCGTCAGCCTGGGTGCGGCGCTGGACTGCGTCACCGGCGGTGTTATCGGCTGACGCGCGGCTGACCAGTTCGTCCGTGGCCCGGTCCGCCAAGTGCTGGGCGAGCTCTTCCACGTGTTCGGAAACGTGCACCACACTCATGCCGCTCGAGCCCCCCGCAAGTAGGAGCGGACGGTGGCCGTGTCGGTCACCTGGTCGTCGATGTGGTCGGCCATCCGGCGCGCTGTGGCCAGCAAGGGCATCCATTCGACGGCTTCGGGGTCTTGGCGGGTATACGACCAGGCCGAGAGGTGTTCGCGCCAGGTTCGCGGGTCGGCGCCTTCGCCGCGCAGAAAGGCCGCACCGGTCGTGTCATCGGGGACCACCCCCCAGACCGGGTAGCCGGTCGCGTCCTCGATCTGGGACTCGGGGAAGCGGCTCACCTGCACGGCAAGCCCTACCTGAACACCTTGGTCGGCGAGGGCGTCGAGGACGTCGCGGCATCGAGCGACCCGGTGGATCTGGGCGGCGTCCCTCCCGGAGACAGCCAGGACCACGGCGTCGGCCACGGTCAGCAGGTGTGCCCCAGCGGTTCCGGGCATGACCCGGCCCACGTCCAGCACAGCCAGTCCTCCGGCCAGGACCTGCGGACGCTGGGCGAGCGCAGTGACCACGGCGGCGGCCTCGTGCGCGGTGGGAGGTGCCACCAGCACTCGAAGGCCGCCCGGCAGCTCGGTCGCGTGCCGGAGCAGGGGGCGCGTGTCCCCGCTGTCCTCGCTGACAGCGGCCAATCCTGCTGCGGTGCGGGTGGACGCGGCGAGTGCGACCGCCCCCGGCCGACCGTTGAGGCGGTGCCACGCGGCGAGGTCCCCGCCGCTGACGTCGGTCTCCACCATGACCGGGACGGTCAAGGGCCCGGTGGGCCATACCGCCGTCAACGCTGTGGCCAGCGTGGTGACCCCCGGTGCTCCTGACAACGAACACACCGCGACGATCATCTTCTCCCCCGTTGTTCTCGTGGTTCTACTGTTCGGCCATCAGCACCAGGCGCAGGTCTTCGACCGCGACGGCCCGCGCGAGTGCCTGCGCATCGTCGGCGTCGACCAGCAGCTCGATCACCCGCGTGCCGCTGAGTTCGCCCTCCTGGCCCAGCGAGTGCAACCGGACAGCGAGCGGATCGCTGTCCTCGGCGAAGACGAGCAGCGGTGCGCCCTCGCTGGCGGAGTCGGGCAGCACCCCGGGCTGGGTCTCCAAGGAAACGACCGCGGTACCGGACCCGGGCCAGGCCGCGTCGTCGGCGAGCATGGAGGACGTCACCACCGCGCCGGCGGGAATCGGTACCGCGGTGTGGCTGCCGACCACCTCGTCCGGGTGCACGAGATCCAGGTCTTCGACCCCGTGGGCGTGCACCACGCGCACGTCGGATTCGGTGAGCGCCTCACCCGAGGCCAGTTCGGCGGAGGCCACCAGGAGAGGGACCGATGGCTCCTCATACGCTGCGGCCCAGGCGGCGACGACTGCGCCGAGCAGGGTGACGGTCACCCCGGCCAAGGGCTTCTTCCACCTGCGACGGCGGTCCGGGGAAAGGCGGGAGCGAACTGAACTCTTCCGATCGGCTTTGTCCGGATTGAGAACGGTGGGTGTCATGTCGCCCTTCGAGGGTTGGAGGGTGTGTCAGCTTTCGTTGACGAGCGCGTGGACCTCGGTCACCCGCACCGAGGTGGTCGCGCTGGTCGTCAGGTCGTCCAGGGATCCGCCGCCAGCGGCAGTGGTCGACCAGCGCACGGACCAGACCACATCCACCGAGACGGGGAAGCGGCCACCCGGCTCCCCCTTGGAGGCGCGGGTGTAGGTGTGGCCGCAGTCCGGCGAGGAATCGTCGGCATCGTGGGAGTCCGGAGCGAAGACGGTTCCGGGACCTGCGCAGTCCACAACGGTCCCGTCGCCCATGTCCCACCGGGCTGTGGTGGGTGTAGCTATGACGGTCACCGAGCCCGCGGACACCGAGGCTGTAGCGCTCACCGGTTCCCAAGAGTCCGCGTCCACCCAGAGCCACAGGGGGAAACGGATCACCGTCGGGGTGCCGGGCGCCGGCGATGAGCCCGGTGTGGGGGAAGGCAGCGCCATCTCCGCTCGGGCTTGCTCAGCGACCGTTCGCGGATCGACTACGGGGGTTTCGGTGGGCCCAGATGGCGACAAGGTCCCGACCGAACAACTCTGCACCGCGGAGTTCGCGCGATCGGCTTCCCGCCGCTGGCTGCACCCCGAACGGGCTGTCACCACACCTGTCGAGCCCTCATCCGGCCTGACGGAGGAGCGACCGGATCCTTGCTCGGCGGCCGATGAACGTTCTACACCAGCACTCACCGAACAACCGGCGGTACCGGTTTGACCGCACTCTGCTGCGCCGTTGAACCTCAAGGAGTTGTCTGAGGGCGCAGCGAACGCCAGTAAGGGCAGCAGCGCACTTCCGGCCAGGGCCGTGCTCAGCACTCGCCCTCACCCCAGATCCGCATCTCGACGACCCACCAGTCGAAGAGATCGTGCCGAACGGTGGCCGTCACCAGAATGTCGCCTTCGTCCACTGGGTCATCTCCCGACATCCGCCATTCCTGCGACGCTTGGCAGTCCTCGATCGCGACTTCCACCGGCTGCCCGTCAGGCCCCTCGGAGGTAGCAACCACCTCGGGATCCATGACGGGTTCACCCTCCATCCCCCGCCCTGAGTCGCGCACAGCCTCCAAGCCGTGCCGGGCCAACTCCAAGGCCTGCCCCGCAGCGTGCTCCTCCAGCTCAGGGGCGTCCGGGTCGGGTGCGACGGCGGCGGCCACGATGGCGTCCCAGAACTGCTGGTAAACGTCGACAGCCTCCTCTTCAGAGGTCACGACTGTCTCCGTTTCCGCTGCTTGAGGCGAGGATCGCACCACCGGTTCGGTGTCCGGGGCTTCGTCCTCAGAGCACCCCGCGATGAGCACCGAAGCCAGTACAGGCAGCACAAACCCACGACCCAACGAACAACTCCTTTGAGTGATCAAACCATCACCCCTAGCGACGCATGAGAACGTAGCCTGCCGATTACCCTCCGCACAAGGGACTTCTGGCACTCCGTCCAAGAAAAACTGTCGGACACCTCACGCGCTCACTGTGTCCAACTTTCCCAACTGCGAAAACACGGCAACCAGAGCGGATCCGCCGCGAAGTCGGACCTCACCCAGCGCAACGAAGCGGGCGGCACCCCACAGGTACCGCCCGCCCCTCTTCCTACTTCCCCGGTCTCACTGCCTGAGCATGTAGGGCCGCACCAGGGCACCCGCGACCTCGTCCGGGTCGGCCCACACCTGTATCGGCATCCTGTGTGTACACACCGGGGCCGGGGCCAGCTCCAGCCGCCTCGGCGCCGCCACCAGCGCAGCCCTCGGTTCGGTGCGCGTGGGTGCGCCGATCACCTGCGCGATACTCCAAGCCACCACCGAGGCGAACACCCACCACAGCCGCGAGGCCATCGATTCCCTGGGCCTGCGGTGCCTGCCACCGCTAGAGTTCTGCATAGTCTTCCTCCTGCTCAGTTCAGGGGGTTGATCAGCCCGGGCCGGTGGTACCAACACCGGCCCGGGCGCACTGCGTCCTTACAGGGGTGCGTGCGAAGAGTGTGCGCGCGGGTGTCGATGGCCCCTGTGCACCGGGACTGCGCTTCCCACCGCGACTACCTGCCCTCGCTACGCACCTTGCGCTCTTAGCTGGCCAGCTCCAGCCCGGTCTCGCCCAGGTCCGGATCGCGGTCCAGGCGGATGATCGCCCGCAAGTGCAAGGGCAGGCCCCGCCGCCCCTCCCACCACCAGTAATCGGCGATCCGGTCCACCAACCACAAGCCCCGGCCGCCGGGGTTCATCTCCCCCGGCTCCCGGTCCACCAACTGCGGAACCATCGCTGCCTGGCCCGCCCGGGGCCCCTGGTCGAGCACCCCGACCAGCACCGCCCGGTGGCCCAAGAGTTCCAGGGACAGCCCCATCCGCCCGTGCCGCTCCCCGGTCGCGGTGTGGCGCACCGCGTTGGTGGCCAGCTCGCTGACCACCAGCTCCACCCAGAACCCGCGCCCGCCCTGGAGTGGAGGCTGCCCCGCAATCCACTTGCGAGCCCGCGCCACATCAGCGCAGGTCCCGCCGGTATAGACCCATCGTGCGGACGACCGCCCCACCCCACCACCGGGCCGCCGAGGTCCAGGTATCCGATCACTACACATAACGCCCTCCATGAGACAAATTCGCTCTCGACGGCGACCCCGGACAGGCCGGAGGTTCTGCGAGGAGCCTCCCTCAGGGTCACCAGCTCAACACGCCTCGAGTCTCACACTCAAGCAATGTAGACGCAAGCACTTTAGACGAAATTTTCGTCCATCTATCTTTCGTTCGGTGGTTGTCCCTCTTCGGATGCGCCAAACTGGGGCGTACGAGCCCAGCAACCTAGAACCCCCGGGAGCACACCAGTGGCGCCAAGCGTCGGAATCGCGCGCAGAACTCTCTCGCGGGTCATGCGCGAAGCACGCCTTGCCGCAGAGGTACGGGCTGGGGACGCTGCCGTCCAAGTGGGTGTCTCAGCCGGAACGCTCAGCAAGTACGAGAAGAGCGAGCACCCCTGGCCGCCCGCCGTCGTCTATGCCCTGAGCGACATGTACAAGCTCCGCGAGGAAGATCGAAACAAGCTTGTAGACCTGGCCCGGCAGCGGGAACCGGGGTGGTGGCAGACCAGCACAGTACCGAGCTGGTTCGCCCCATACCTCGGAGCAGAATCCGAAGCCGCCGAACTGGACAACTACGAGGACGCTCTGGTCCCCGGCCTGTGTCAGACCTTCGACTACGCGAGTGCGCTTGTCAGCGCGGTGACGGAGGACGACACCGACCGTACTGACGGCCGGGCAGCTGCCCGAGTGCACCGACAGAAACGTCTGACCGGAGAGAATCCACTTCGTTTCTCAGTGGTATTCAACGAGTCCGCGCTCCACCGGGTGGTCGGCGGCACAGAGGTCATGCGGGAACAGCTCGTCCATCTCCTAGAGATGATGAACCTGCCCAATCTGGACCTCCGCTGTGTACCTTTCACCGCCGGGGCACATGTTGCGACCGAGGGAAACTTCGTTCTTCTCCGCTTCCCGGACCTCATCGAGGGGGTCCGTTCCGGCGACGCGGTCTACATCGAGTATGCAATCGGTGGCATGTTCCTGGAGCAGCAGACCGAGACCTCCTACTACCAGGGCCTGTTTCGCAAAGTTCAGGAAGCAGCACTGGATCAGCAAGAGACCCGGACTCTGGTCCAGCAGCTACTGGACGAAAAATACAAGTAGAAGAAGGTGACCGTGGAGAACGCATGGAAGAACTGGCGTAAGTCCAGTTACAGCGGAGGGCACGGCGGCCAGTGTGTTGAGGTCGCAAACCGAAGCAGAGAAGTGGCGATGCGCGATACGCAGCACCGCAGAAAGGGACACCTTTCTTTCCGCAGCACTGAATGGATTAACCTCTTGCACACTCTTCAGAGCTAATGCACGCGGACGACGGATACATTTCTCGACACCTTTTCCCGCTACTGGGACGCGGTCGAGTGGGACGCTTTGGAGCTCGGCGCCCGGGCCGGAGAACTCCGTGGCGCCCACCCCAGGCCACGCTCGTCAGCTGACGGACAGACACCTGTCAGCCCGCTAACCAACCCCCACAGCGGGCTGGCCGTTCTCCAGGTAGACCGTCGTCCCCTCCGCACGAGCAGCAACAGCGTAAGTGATCCGGCGAGCGAGCCGGTCGATAGTGGCCTCAGCAAGCGAGTCCACACCGTGGAACCCGTAACCGGTCAGCTCTGCCGGATCCAGACTGATCTGGTCCAGCCACTCCCCGTCCAGAACCCCGCCGTCGAAGACGAACAACGCCTTGTCGCCCTCGGCGGGGTTGGGCGCCCAGTCGACGGCGAGGAGTCGGCCGATCGGCGGGGTGATACCGAGCTCCTCCTTGACCTCCCTGACCGCGGCCTGGCTCGGGCTCTCACCGTGCTCGATGTAGCCACCGGGAATCTCCAGGTAATCCTTGTAGGAGGGGACCACCAGCATCACCCGCCCCTCCCGGTCGAAGAACAGCACACCCGCCGCGACGCGAGGGCGGGCAAAGGATTCGGTGGGATCAGAGGCCATGGCCCGACACTAACGGCCCAACATCAGGAGGTCCCCATCCGGTGCGCCAGAGCGACCACTCTCCGGTCCCTTCGACCGGCCTCCGAACGCAGCATCCGGGCCACGATCTGCTGGCTCATCATGTGGCGGTGGACGTGGGAGGCGGACAGCCCCTCCGCCTCCAGCATGCGGTCAGCGGCCCCAGGAACATCGTTGACCGCGACCAGAGCCTGCGCGAGCTCGAAGAGGTGACGGACCCTTCTCTCCACCGGCAGGCGAGCAGTGTCGATCCCCCTGCCCAACGCGAGAACCGTATGCGGATGATCGAGGCTTCCGGCTACGGTCACACGGTGAAGGGCCACATTGGTCGGGCCGAAGGCCGTCCACATGTGGTTGGCATCCCGAGCTAGGCGTTCAGCGGACTTCTGTGCCTCATCCAGATAGTCGTTGGCGGTGGCACGGTCACCACTGCGGGCGGCGGCCACCGCTCCGGGCAGCAGGAGAGTCCCGTAGACGGACAGCATGCGCGGGTCATGGGATCGGCTCTTCCCCCTGTGGCGCAGGTAAGTAGCCGCGTCGGCTGTCATAGCCAGGGCCGTCTGGTGCTGTCCGCAGGAGTGCAAGGCGTGCACGCTCGACCTCAACAAAGCCCCTTGGACAGCCAGGTCCTCACAGACCATGGCGGCATTCAGACCGCGCTCCGCCGCTATCCACGCCAGTTCCGTCTCACCGAGCTTGGTGAGCACCATGGCGCAGGCCTGGGCCGACAAGGCGAAAAGGGCTTCAGCGGACCGGCGCTTCTGTCCTGAACAGGAGGTCAGTGCTGCCCTGGTTCGCTCCAGAAGGGCGGGAAGCAGTCGCAGAACCTGCCGATAGTCGGACGCCTGGTAAGCGGCCATGGCCGCGTCCACCTCGCGGCGCAGCGAAACCAGCTGGGGAGCGTCCTCATCGCGTGCTGGAGTCGGAAATCCGGGAAAGCTATGGCGGTAGTCCAGGAGGACCGCCCGCACCGCCTCAACCTCACGGCCCTGGTCCCCATTGCTCCGCTCTCCCGTGGCATCAGGCATGAGATCGGTGGTCGTCAGTGATGGGCCCTGGGGTTCTCGGTCCAGGGGTGCGCCGAGTCCGCGGAGGGCCTCGACCGCCTTTCGGCGATCCGTCAGCCCACGACCGGCCTCCGCGCGGTTGATCGTGCTCTGAGCCACCCCGCACATGCGGGCCAGGGCTTCCTGCGACAGGGGTTCCGCTAGGTGCCTCAGAAACCGGATCACCGCTTGAGCGTCCCGTTCGCGCACCGCGGCGACCACCTCCGGGGCAAGCCACACCCAGGCTGGTACGCACTCGCAGGCGGCGCGGGTCCCGTCACGTGAGCGTCCGCAGTTGCCGCAGCGCATCGGGAGCCCTTTCGTCACCTGGGGGTGCAACGAGAAGTCTCCAGAGTAGCCGCGTATCCGCTTCACGCCGTGGGCTTTTCGTAAGCCCACGGACCCGAGCAACTCCTGGGCTGGCATGTTCAGTCCGTCTCCAGAACGGCCTCCTTGGCCGCATGGGCCAGCACACTCTGTGTAGCGGAGGTCAGGCCCATCCGGTTCCAGTGGAAGATCACGTGGTAGCAGACCAGGGCGCGCAGCCCTCGTTCAAGATTCCCTGAACGCCAGGACGTCCACAGGTCCTCGCCCGCAGAACGGAATTCCTGCGCCCATGCGCTGACGTGTTCCGCGGGGCCGCCGGACCCGAACATGCTCCCCTCGCGAACCGTGTCGGCGAGGAGGAGCACCCGAACGGTTCCGGCCAGTTCGCGCAGCCGCTCGGTGGACACACCCTCCGGCAGCGGGCGTTCTCGACAGACCCGGTCCCAGACATCGGCCTGTTCGAACCATTCCAGCCCGGCAGCGCGCATGAGCGTGACGCACAGGAGGATGGAGAGCTCCCGGCGCCCCAAGGCCCCGCGTTCACGGGAGACGTGCTCGAGAACGGACCGGCTGTCAGCGGGGAAGAGCCGGTGGGCGATTTCCATGCCCACCGGCCCTCCGAAGGCGGGCACCTCGGGTTCGTAGATCCCGGTCGTCCACGTGCGCAGGTGACCGCCTCGGGTGAGTTCCTCCAAGGTGCGGCCCACGGCTGCTCTCGTAGCCGTGGAGTCGGCCCGCAGGCGAATGCGCCAGCAGGGGTACTTGCGGATGAACCACCACTCGGCACCGCTGTCGTCCAGCGACGGGACAAGGCGCTGAGCGGCGGTCTGGTCTGCGTCCTCCCAGGCGGTGAACTCGACGTTGGCCTGCCACCAGCCGGACTGTTCGGCCAGGGCCTGCTGTCCTGCCCGGTGGTACACCTCCACTGCCGCTTCCAAGTCCGCCGGGGTCATCCCGGACCGCTCGGCCGCCCGCCTGAGGTCGGCGCCACGCAGTGCCTCGAGCACGGCTCGGTGTACGGCGGCGTGACCACGGGGTGCTTGCTGTTGGGCGGCAGGCCGGGGCGGAGAGGGTTTCAGTCGATCAGCAGGCATGAGTCCCACCTCGATCGCGGGCGTCGGTCGGTCTGCACGGTCATCAGGGCCAGGGCGGTGCCCGCGCCCCCTTCCAGGAACCCGGCGTCGTCGACGGCAGCATGTGCGTGCCGCCTCAACTGCCGGGCCAGGTTCGGCAGGTGGGAGACCAGCGCTGGAGTAACCGCGTCCTGGGCGGCGCGCCAGGTGGTCTGGTACAGGCCAGCCCAGCCGTGGCACAGGCTGGTGTCAGTGATTCGGCCCAGCTGGACGGAGTCGGACAGGCAGCGGCTCAAGGCATCCTCGAAAGCGCTCTGACGTGCCGGATCCCCGGTGGCGATGGCGGCGAGTTGTCCGGCTCGGGCGATGCCGGGGGTTCCGTAGCACCAGGAAGGGCGGCCCGGGCCCTGCTGGTGCGGGATCCCTGAGTCGAGGGTGTCCGCGGTGAGGTGTTCGGGCCACCAGGGTCCGTACTCGGTGTCCTGACGCCAGGTGTCCAGGTGGGTACCGATGGTGGCGATGGCTTCGTGGTGACCGTCCACGGTGGCGCCGCGTCGGGCGGCCTGGCTCAGGAGTGCCAGGACTCCGGTGATGCCGTGTGCGGTACCGAGGTTGGCGTGCCCACCGGGGAAGTGGGCGGAGTGGCCTCGGTGGGGGTCATGTGAGACCCACCAGCCCGGAAGGGCACGTCCGTCCACGGTCTGAGGCCGTGTGAGCGCGACCAGGTAGGTCAGGACCCGTTCCAGGGCGTCACTGCGTGCGTCGTAGGCCAGCAGGTGGGCGCCGAGTCCGGTGAGACCGTAGAAGGTGTCGTACTCGGCGAAGGTCGCCAGGTCGCCGCGGTGGATGCGTTCCATGGCCGATTCCGCTCGCCGGTGGGCGAGCTCGCGCACGTGTGTGCGTAGGGCCTCGCGAGGTTCTCGGTAGCGGCCGTCTCCCCGCGCGGCCGCTTCCAGGGTGAACGCGATCGCGGGTGCTCCGAGGTAGAGGCCGGCGGTGTCGGCGGCGCTGACGGGGTGGGCCGTAGCGGTACGGATCCACCGATGGGCCTGCTGCCAGCTCCCCAACCCCGTGTGAGCGCGCTCCACGTGCAGCAGGGCGGTCCCGGCGGCTCCCTGGGCAAGGGACTGTCCCTGCCAGGGTTCCTCCGCAGGTACGGGGGTGGCCAGGTTCGCGGCGAAGTGGTCTGCGAGGGCGCCCGGGGAGTCGTGGGGCGCTGCTGTAACCAGGGGGGTCATCGCGGGCTCCGTGCCCGCTGGGCCAGGGCCAGGCTGCGCGCGGTGCGGATCGTGGCGGCTTCCTGGTCGGGGCTGACTCCGAGGGTGCGCACGTGGTGGAGGTGGAGTAGGGAGCGGAGCACGGCTTCCGGGGCTCGCTGGGTTGCGAGGTGCTCGCGGTAACGGGCCAGGGCCAGTGCACGCTCGTCCCAGGCCCGGGCGAGGATCCGGCCGCCCGGGTCCGAGCCGGGGATATGTGTCTGATCAACCAGTTCCATGGCTTGGCGGCGGTGGGTTCGATCGACGGGCCCGGGGGTGTGCTGCAGAGCGATCAGCCAATTGCGTCCTTCCCGCGGGGTGGAGGCGAAGTCGCTGGCCAGTCGGAGCATGCTGGCTGCGGCCAGGGCCGCGGAGGGGAGGCCGAACGTGCGAGTCGACCGGATCTGTGCCAGGGCGGCGGTGGTGTCCGCGGCGAAGACGGTCTGTGCCGCGTCCATGGCGGGTCCGTGTCCGTAGCGGCCGGTCTGGGATGTGGCGGTGGTCAGCGAAAGGTGCCCGAGCAGTCGCTGCTCTCGGAGCCCTTGGGCCCAGGTGTGCAGCCTGTTCACGGTCCCGGTGCCGGTGTCGGTCGGGGTGAGCAGGTGGATCCGCAGGTAGGGGTCGGAGTCGGGGTGCAGCAGGTCGCGGTGGCGGGTGAACCACCACCGGGACTCCTCAGGCAGGGCTTCGACCAGCTCCGGAAGGTGGTCGGTGAGGATCTCGTCGAACCGGTCCGGGTGAGCGAACAGGTCGACGGTGAGGACTCCGCTACCGGGGAGCTGGGGTACGGGGCGGGCAGCCGGCTTCGCGATGAACGGAGGCGTTGGGGTCTCCTCGCGGCGGTGCAGGGCGAAGACGAGTTCGTGTGGCCGTCCGGGCCACGAAGCTCCCTGTGGTGTCAGGTCTTCGCGCAGCTCTAGGTGGCCGTGGTGGGTGCGGCGCTGTTGCAGGAATTGCCGGTGGACCCGGTCGTCCAAATCCAGCGGGAGGCGTCGGTCCTGCTCGACCAGGACCACCCGCTCCGGGACCCGCCAGCGTTTGCACCAAGCGAGGAGTGCCCTGTCCCATTCCCCCTTGTCGACGGTTCGAAGGTCGGGGAGGCGCCACCGGGCCGGCGCCAGGACGGTGTTCCGGTAGCGGACACGAGGCAGGTAGGTGAGCCGGCTGGCGGCTCCGAAGTCGAAGGCACCGTAGAGGGCGTGGCGGGCGGTGGTGATCTCGGACAGGAACCGGGCCAGCGGAGGGGTCTGCGTTCCGGTCTCCAGGGCATGCGCGGTCTGGAGGTGCAGGCGTTGGCCTGTGGAGATGCGCAGCAGATAGAGGTGCTCGGCATCGGCGGTGACGCCCAGGTCGGCCGGATCGATCACGCCAGCATCGGAGCCCGGGTGCTGGGCCAAAGGCACCACGTGGGGCAGGAAGCGGGGAGTCCGGGTGATGTTGTCGTTGCGCCGTTTGCGGGGTGGGAAGGTCAGCTGTGCAGTGAGCACGTCCGGATCCGGATGGGTGTAGCTGTCAGCGACGAGCTGCTGTTCGTGCTCGGGCAACAGGTGGGCGAAGCGCCCCAGCAGGCTGCTGCCCGGGCGCGGGAGGCCGCCGACTTCGAGGGTGAAGTCGCCCTCGGCCAGGGCTCGTGCGGTGGGGGTGTGCAGGCGTACGCACATCTCGACCTGCGGAGGAAGGGTGGTCCTCTCCCCTACTGCTGGTCCCAGGCGGGCGATGAGGTCCTCGTCCAGAATGATCTCCCCGCTGCCCTGCACCGTGGCGTGCTGGACCAGGTCCAGGAGGAGGGCGTCGCGATCGGTGCTCAAGCGGGGTGAGCGTTTGCGGGCGGCACCGAGGTATCCAGCAGGCCAGCCCAGTCCGCTGTCTGCGACCAGCTCCAGCACCGGGACCACCGCACCTGGGCCGTAACTGCTGCGGAAGCGGTGGTGGTAGTCGCGCCAGTGCGGAGCTCCGAAGGGGTTGGGGGTGGCTCGGATAAGCGCATCGGCTGCTTTTTCGACGGCTCTCGGCACAGCCGGAGGAACCTGGAGGTGAGCATCCAGTCCCGTGTCAGCGATCACGGGAGTCGGGGTGACGTCGGTGAAGGAGCGCATCTGTACGGCCACTGGGGCGAGAGTCGGCCAGGAAGTGCTGGGCAGGGGGCCGGTCAGTTCCTTGTGTGCCGTGCGCAGGAAGTCGACCAGGTGGGCGATCTCTTCGATGTCGTGGGCGCCGACTCGGTCGAGTTCCCGACAGAGCTGGCTTAGAGCATCGGTGTGGGTCATGGGCGCCCACAGGCTGGTGTGCAGCAGGTGGCGGTCGATGAGTTGGTCCAGCAGTCCGGTGATGCGTTCGGGCCCTGCGGTGGGGAAGCCCGTGTTCAGGTGTTCGTGCAGACAGCTGTGGCGGATGGGGGTCCGTGCGGTGTCCAGTGCGTGGGCCACCGGTGCGCTGTAGCGGACGGAGACCTCGATGGGTGCGGCGAGGGGGGTGTGTCCGTCCGCGGACTGGCCCGGCACCACCAGTCGACCGCCGCGCACGTGGCCGGTGTTGTTGGCAACGACGTCCAGCCGTTCCACGAGAGCGGGGAACCGGTGGAGGTGGCCGATGATGTCGGCGACCCATTCGGCGTCGGCTCGCGCGACCATCCGGTGGTCGTCGCCCCACCGAACCGCAGGGACCTCGCCGACCGTGGCCGGTGCGACGCCGGCGAACAGACCGAACGGGGTGGGTCGCCGCCAGCGCAGGACGTAGGCCACCACGGAAAGGACCGTCGACCGAACTCGTTTGGGCCCAGTGACATCACCGGCCAGGACCTTGTCGATCTGAGTGCGCAGACCGGGGTTGGCCTGGTCTACAGCGTTGCGCACCTCAGTCCGCTCCCAGACGCGGGCAAGCCAACCTGTGGCCGAGGTGGAGTCCGGACCGTCGAACAGGTCCGTGGGGATGTCCAAGCCAGCGGGTGAAGTGCTCGCCCGCAGCAGGACCGGGCCCCGCCATCGGTAGGCGGGTGGCCTACCGGCCATCGTGTCCTCCCTCCGTGTCGTTGATGAGCCCAGAGTGCAGACGGCGGGTGCGCGGGCAGGGTCCCGTCACACCCGCCGTCTCCGGGCACGGGTCAGAGCGGGTCGCCGACGTAGCTGTTGCAGGCCGAGGCGGTGCCCTGGCAGGTGTTGCCGCACCCGTCGTTGGTGTTGCAGGTCAGCTTGCCGTTGGGGTGGGACGTCACCACGACCCGCACGTCCAGCGAGAACTCATCGTCCAGCACCGGGGACGGTGGCTCGGCCAGAGCCGTACCGCCGCTGGGGGAAGTCATCATGTGGATCACTCTCCTTCGTTTTCAGGGGGTGGAACCTGCCCCGAAGCGCCGTTGGACGGCTCGGGCCAGGAGAACGTCAGGCGGGTGTGCCGCTTGGTGACCACCAGCTCGTCGGGAAGTTCGCCGACAGGCGTCGAAGCCGGGTAGACGTCGATGCGGGGCCCCGGGCCGTGACGCTGACCGTGCGCCCATTCACGGATCCGCGCCGCGGCCTGCTCAGCGAGGGCCTGTGCAGTTGGCCCGAAGGCGTGCACCCCGTACTCCACGGATGCGTTGTCGCAGGTACGGCGTGTGACCAGGTAGGCGAAGTCGCCGCCGTCGACCGCGGCCATCGAGAAGCGGTGGTTGTCGGGCGCGACCAGGCCGGTGTCCAGGTCCGGGTCGAGGGCCATGGTGCAAAAGCCCGGCAATGTGGTCGCCAGATACAGCTGCAGACCGCCGATCAGCTCCCGAAGCGCGACCGTGGCCCCGGTCCACAGCTCGACCCTCGGCGTGCGCACCGCGTTGTCCAACAGGTGCGGGTCAGCGGGCACCTCGTCGTCGAAGCGCAGGGCGATCTCCTCGGTGCCGTTGACCAGTACCAAGGTCTCCCGGTGCTCCTCCTCGCCCTGTATGGGCACGAACCCGCACATCAGGACCGAGGTGGACGTCAGGTAGTCACCAGCCCTGACGAAGCCGATGGAGCGAGTCAGATTGCGCATCCGCAGCGGTACCACCAGCCGGCCGCCCTCGACCAACTGCTCGACCCACGCGCGCGGAATGTCCCAGGCCCCGGCCGTGACGATGACGGCGTCGAAGGGCGCGTGCTCGGCCAGCCCGTGCGCGGCGTCAGCGGTCACCACCCCCACCTGCGGGTAACCGTTGTCCTGGAGCAGCGCCCGGGCGCGGCCGCTGATCTGCGGGTCGATGTCGACGGTGGTGACCTCGCCGGAGGGGCCGACCAGTTCGGCGATCAGGGCGGCGTTGTAGCCTCCGCTGCCGATCTCCAGTACCCGGTGCCCGGGCTCGAGCTGGGCCTGTTGGAGCATCATCGCCTGAACCTGCGGGGCCGAGACCGAGCTGGTGGCCACGCCGTGCTCGTCGTGTTTGGTGACCACCGCGGTGAAGGGGTCGTAGGCCTCCTCCAGGCTGGCCTCGGGCGCGAAGCGGTGGCGCTGGACCGACCTCAACGCCAATTCCACCCCGGGTGCAAGGCTCTCGCCGCCCAGGGCCCCGGGTTCGCTGAGGGCGTCCACCATGGCGGTGCGTAGCTCGTCCGGAGACTTGACCGTCTCTCCGGTCGCGTCTGTTGTCACTGGGCCTCTCCCCGTTGGTTACTCGGCGAGAGCAGTTTCCCGTGGCAGCGTCCGCAGACCTATGCGCACGCGCATAATCTCCGTGTTCGATGTATGCGCAGTGTTCGATTCAGTGGGTTTCAACTGCGAATATCGATACATCCCGCGGTGGAGAACAAGTGCGGTGACGCGAGGGACAGCGGGAGTGGAACCCCCACATGCGACGAGGCGACGGGCGCGAGGTCTCGCAAGAAGGCGCACGTCACGCGCCAGCGCCGCACAGCCGTTAGTCCGTGCCTCCGGTGACCTGCTCCGCCACCGCGCTGAGTGCCTGCTGCCAAGGGAAGCTGTCGAAGACATCCCCGCCCTGCCCCGGGGGATGAGGCACGAACTCCCCCTCCCCCAACAGCACCCGGACCCCCTCCTCACGCAGGGAAGCAATACTGCGCCGGAACGGGAGTCGTTGAGCGTAGGCCGAGTTCACGAACGGCAGGACGACCAACGGGAGCCCGAGCCCGATCCCCTCGTTGAGGACGTCCAGGGCGTAGTTGTCAGCGGTGCCGTTGGCGAGCTTGTTGATCGTGTTGAAGCTCGCGGGGGCGACGATGACCGCGTCCGCCTTCGGGGAGCGCGGCATGCCCGGAGCCCGGTACTGGCTGCGTACCGGTCGGCCCGTGAGTTCCTTGACGGAACGAGGATCGAAGAAGTCCAGGGCAGTGGGGGTGGCGATCGCCTGGACTTTCCATCCCTGTTCCAGAGCTGGAGTGATGAGCCTGTCCACCTGCTCAGCCGGTCCAGCCGCGCAGACGACGACATAGAGGGTCTTGGGCTCGCTCACCAGGCAACACCCACGCGATCAGCCATGCTGGTGAGATCCCGCTTGAGGTGACCGGTGGAGCGTGCGCGCAGCTCTCGGATGAGTGAGTGGACCATCGGGCGTTCAGCCACTTCCTCCGGTGCCAGGTTCTCGGCGGCCATCAGGGCGGTGTGAGCCTGGCGTAGCTTGCCCCACTGCGTGAACGCCCGGGCCGTGTCCACGTGCAGGACCACCTTCCGTTCGGTCAACGCGACGTGTGACGGGTCGATGCCGCGCGCCTGGTGAATGGCCTGACCCGCATCGCCCAACTCCACCGCTGTGCTCACCCGGTGCAGGAGCACGTTGGTAGGGCCGAAAGCGGTCCATCGGTGGTTGTGGTCTCCGCCGAGCCGATTCGCAGTCTCCTGTGCTTCGTCCAAGAGGGACAGCGACTGGTCACGGCCCTCGTGCTTGGCTGCGGCGACGGCTCCGCTCAGCAGGAGAGAGCCGTACACCGACCGTGCGGCCGGAGCCGAGGACGCCTCGGCGCGTTCGACACCCTCTGCGGAGGCCACGGCGAGATCAGCGGCGGCCCGGTAGCGGCGTTCGCGCATGAATGCGCGCACGTACACCCTGCTACTGGAGCCGATCAGCACTGGATTCCGCGTGGCTTGCGCCGCCCTGAAGCTCCGGTCGGCGGCCAACCAGGCCAGCCCTCGTTCGTCGCACTTGAGCAACACACTCGCGCTGACGTGGTAAGTGGTTCGTACCGGGTCTGATGGAGGCTCTCAATCCTGGGAAGGATGAGAGACCTGGCAGCACCGAGGAAGTACCCCGATGAGCTGCGTGAACGCGCAACCAGGATGACCCTGGAAGCCCGCCGAGACCCAGCCACACGCGACGGGGCCATCGCCCGCACCGCCGACCAGCTCGGCATCAACCGCGAGACCCTGCGCAACTGGGTCAGCCAGGCCGAGATCGACACTGGAGACAGGCCCGGCACCACACGAATCGCAAAACGACTTGCGTCTTTGGAGCATCAGCAACTTCACGTTAATCGTTGCCGGGGAATATGTGTCCTGGTCGGTGGTCGTTGGTGGCCACCAGTCACTGACCGGGGCAGCGGCCCACCCTTTTTGCTACATCATGGCGGTTGAGCGCCAGACCCCCCGCTCCCGAGAGAAGTAAGGCCTGCTTCTCGGCCCACTCGTGCTCGGCAACGGCATTCCGGAGGGATCCATCCCTGGGACAGATCCATTTCCCGAGCACCCGGGCGAATCCTCGGCGGACCGATCACGAGGACGGGTAGGCGTGGGGCGCCGTCAGAGACGCGTCCAGCGTTGGAGCAGGGTCCCCTCGGACTCGATTAGCAGGCGCGGTACCAGCGACCGGTCCACGTCAGCACCAGCGGTGATGCGCTGTTGCGGACCGCCGGCCAGCATCGGGACGACGGTCAGGCAGAGTTCGTCGAGCAGGTCTGCCGCCACCACGTCGCGCAGCAGGTGGGGGCCGCCCTCGCACAGGATCCGCGACAGGCCGCGTTCGTGCAGTGCGGCCACCGCAGCAGGCAGATCCACCTCGGAATCTCCTGCGACGATCACCTGGTCCGGCCCAAGGGTCTCCTGGGCATGATCCAGTCCCTGGGCCCCGGCGCACGTCACCATGAGGAGCTGGCCCCGGTTGGGGTGGTCGGCGGCTAGAAGCGGCGGCACCTGGGCGCTGCGGCTGACCACAGCCAGGGCGGGCCAAGGGCCCCTCCCCTCGGCCAGGGCCTGCTCCCGGTGTGTGCCGGTGCGTGGCGAGACGCGCCGATAGCTCTCGGTCCGCGCGGTCCCCGCGCCGACCAGCACCAAGTCAGCGAGGTCGCGCAGAAGCGTGTAGACCACATGGTCAGCGTCCGTGTTGATCGACCCGCTCCGACCATCGGCGCCCGCCGCCGCGCCGTCCAGAGTCGTGACCATGTTGCCGCGCACCCAGGGACGGTCGGTGGTGTCGGGCCAGGCGTAGAGCCGCGCCAGCTCCTCCGCACCCAAGGTGTCGCCCGGCGCGGCAGCACCGGGGGCGACGTCGTTCAGGAGGAGCCGCACGACCACACCGCCACCAGGTACATGACCCCAAAGGGGTCGTCAGCGTACAGCAGCTTGGCCCGGACCGGTTCTGCAGTCTGGGCCGCTGCCGAGGCCATGACCTGCCAGGCGGCTCTCCCGGCCGCCATCAGTTCCGCAGCGAGGCCGGGGGGCAGGTGGAGCAGTGCCGCCGCGTCGCCCCTGGCCAGCGCGCGGCGCACGCCCTCGTCGAAGCCGAAGGAGCGCTCGTCCAGGTGGCCGGGGGCTTTCGCCCCTCGCCGGGCGCTGCCGTCGCCCATGACGAGCAGGGCGACCCGTTCGGGACGCGCTGCGATCCAGACGGCCAGGTCCTCCACCTGCCCGAGCGTGGCGTCCCAGGCCACCGTGACCGTCTCGACGGGGACCGCAGTACCATTGTCGTCGAGCAGGCGTCGAGCTACCCCCAGGCTGAGCGGCAGCGTCTCGTCCTGGCGTACCCGCTCACCGGTGCCACCGTAGGCGCGGACCGGCACGGGTCCGAGCCGGTGGCCGGATCTCACCTCGGCCCCGCCGACGACGAGCACCACGTCCGGGGAGTGTGCCAGCAGCGCGGACAGGGCCGACCCGCAGGCCTCGCGCAGCTCGGCGGCGACGTCCTGTCCGCCGGTCAGCTCCCGCAGGAGCAGCGGCGGGTGCGGGCACACCGCGGCACCCACGATCATGTAGTGCTCCTCACGCCAGCCCCCGAACCGTTCGAGCCGGTGGCCGCACACCCCTGATAGTGGCGACCATGTCCAGTACCTGCCGGGTCTCCACGACCTCGTGGACGCGGAAGACTTGAGCCCCGTGCCATGCCGACACAGCGGTCGCCGCGAGTGTGCCGGTTAGGCGCTCGGTGAGCGGGAGATCGAGAGTCTCGCCGACGAAGTCCTTGTTGGACAGGGACACCAGGACCGGCCACCGGGTCGCCACCATCTCGTCGAGTCGACGGGTCAGCTCCAGCGAGTGCCAGGTGTTCTTTCCGAAGTCGTGCGCGGGGTCGATGAGAACGGACCCGGGATCGACCCCCAGCGCGACCGCTCTCCGCGCCTGGGCCACGGTGGAGTCGATGGCATCGCGCACCACGTCCTCGTAGGCTATCCGGTGCGGCCGGGTGCGGGGCGTGACCCCGCCGGTGTGGGTGCACACCATGGCCATGTCGTACTTGGCGGCGACCTCGGCCAGCCCCGGGTCGTGCCCACCCCAGGCGTCGTTGAGCAGGTCGGCCCCAGCTTGGCAGACAGCCTCCCCCACCGAGGCCCGCCAGGTGTCCACGCTGATGACCAGATCGGGGAACTCGGCCCGGACCGCGGCGACGAAGTCGACGACGCGGCGCTTCTCCTCGTCTGCGTCGATCTCGTGGCCTGGAGCCGCCTTGATACCGCCGATGTCGACGATGTCGGCGCCCTCGTCCACCACCCGGCGCACACGCTCGAAGGCAGGACCGTCGTCCCAAGTGGCGCCCTTGTCGTAGAAGGAGTCAGGGGTGCGGTTGACGATCGCCATGACCAGCGCGGTGTCAGCGGCGTACTCCCTGCCGCGCAGCCTCAGCACCGGCCCACCGCCTCCTGGACTCCGTGGACCCGCGGCCCAGGATCGACCTTGCCCGCAGGCATGCGCTCGACGACGCTGACACTATTGGTGATCACGGCTCCTCCAGACCCGTACTGGCGTATCTCGACGTCGTCTCGGCCGTGTTCCAACCCGATCCGCCGGTCGGCGACGGCGAGCAGTTCGGTCGCCATGGAGCCGAGTCCGCGCAGGCCCTGGTGCCGGTGGGCCCGCCGCCCCATATCGACCTGGGCGATCGCGTCCACGCCACTGCGCAGGTGCGTGTCGACCAGGACGGCCAGCTCAACGCCGTAGCCGGTTGGGATCGGCAGGCTCTCGATGAGGTCACGCCGGATCGCCCACTCCCCGGACAGGGGCTGGATGACGCCCGCGAGCTCCGGCCAGCGCAGGGCGATGGTGGGCCGGGCGACCAGCTCGGTGGCCCTACCGCCCTCGGGCTCCGCGGTGGCCGGCGCTCCCGGCAGGTCGAGCACCCGGTCGTAGAAAGCCTTCACAAGCGAAACCTCGGGATCCGTGAGCACGGGGCCTAGCAGGCCGGACACGAAATGGGTGTCCCACTCGACCAAGTCGGCGTCCAGGAAGGCAACGATGTCACCGGAGGTGACGAAGAGGGACTTCCACACGGCCTCCCCTTTGCCCCGATGGTGACCGAGGTCGGGTCGCACGTCGAGGGTGCGGTGCACGGCGGCCCCGGCCTCCCGAGCCCGTGCACCGGTGCCGTCGGTGGAATCAGAGTCCATCACGACGATCTCGTCGACCAGGGGGTGCCTCTCCACGAGGTCTGCCCGGATCCGGGCGACGACGCCGCCCACGGTGGCCTCCTCGTCGCGGGCCGGTATCACCAGGCTGACCGTCACCCCCAGACGTGCCTTCAGCGCGACCAGGTCCTCCACGGACCAGTCCCACCACCGGTAGGTACGGTTTTCGAAGGACGTGATGCTCACAAAACCTCCCAGCGGCAAGCCTAGAGCACGCTCTCTTCCCCGACCCGGCAAGGTTCAACTGCCGGTGAAACGGGGTTCCCGCTTTTCCACGAAGGACCTCATTGCCTCCGTCGAGTCGGTGTCGCCGGGTCCGATCCCCAGGAACGTGGCCTCTTCGCGCCAAGTCTGCTGGATGCTCATGTCGAAGGCGTTGTTGATCTGCGACTTGATGTGCGAGATTCCGATCGTCGGACCGGACGCCAGGCGTTCCGCCCACTCCGTGGCGGTCGGGAGCACCTCGTCGTCGGGCACGCAGCGGTTCACCAGCCCCCACTCCTCGGCGCGTTCAGCGGACAGCGCGTCCCCGAACAGGGCGAGCTCCTTCGCCCGGACGGCGCTAAGGCTGCGTGTCAGCAGGTAGGCGCCACCCGCCTCCAGCGGCAGTCCGCGCCGGACGAACACCTCACAGAAGCGCGCGCTCCGACCCGCGATGACCGCGTCGCAGGCGAACGCGAAGTTGGCCCCGAACCCGTAGGCGGGGCCGGACACCGCGGCGACGATCGGCTTGGTGTTGGTCCACACCTTCTCGATGACGCGCCACCACCCGAACCTGAGTCCGTCCTCGCGTCTGACGTGCACTCCGTTACCGCGCCGGTACTCGGGGGGTGTATCGTGCACGTCCTCCTGACCAAGGTCAGCACCTGAGGAGAAGGCCCCGTCCGCCCCCGTGACGAGGCCGGCCCGGATGCCCGGGTCGAGGGATACCATGTCGAGAGCGTCGAGGAGAGCTCTGCGGAGGGGCCGGTCGACGGCGTTGCGCACGTGTGGCCGGTTCAGGATCAACAGGGCCACGCCGTTCTGGACCCCGAAGTCCAGCCCGAGTTCCTTCCACTCTTCCCTCTTGTGTTGCATGGGCGTCCTTTCGTAGATCCGACCCGACTCAGCTTCCGGCCCTGAGGAGCGCGGCAAGGCGCTGTCTGTGTCGGCGGGCGTCACCGAACTGGAACTGGAGCGTCTTGACCCTGCGCAGGTACAGGTGCGCCGGGTGTTCCCACGTGAACCCGATCCCGCCGAGGACCTGGATGGCGGTCTCGACGACCGCGGTGGCCGCCGTGGAGCTGTAGGCCTTGGCCACGGAGGCGGCTTCGTGCGCCTCCTCCCGCGACGTGTTCAGAGCGAGGCTAGCCGCCCGGACGGCGGCGCGTTGGGACTCGACCTGGACGAGCATCTCGGCGCACAGGTGCTTGACCGCCTGGAAGGAGCCGATGGGCCTGCCGAACTGCTCGCGGTTCCTGGCATGGTCCACGGCGAGTTCGAAGGCTCGCTCGCAGGCGCCCAGAGCCTCGGCGGCCGCGGAGACGGCACCGACGTCGAGCAGCCGCTCGGCACCGTCCCGGAAGTCGCCGCCCAGACGTTGGGCCGGGACTGCGCGAAACGTGACGCGGGCCTGTCGGCGCGTGCGGTCCAGGACGTCGAGGGCGACGGTCTCCACGCCCGGCCCGTCGGCCCCGACCTCGAAAAGCCCGATCCCGCCCGGGCTGTCCTCGGCCGTCACGAGCAGAGTGTCAGCTGACTGCGCGTTGATCACCGCGGTCTTCACCCCGGTGATCTCCCACCCTCGAGGCCCGTGCACGGCTCCGGCCCTCTTAGCCTCCGGAACGTCGTCTATGGCGAGCGCCAACCCGCCATCACCTCTGGCGACGGCGGGCAGGTGGCGCTCGCACGCGTCCCGGTCACCACTCGCAAGGAGTGCCGTCGGCACGAGCACGGCGGCGGAGAGCACCGGACCGTCGTAGAGGGCCCGGGCCGCTTCCTCCAACACGACGGCGCTCTCCACGTGGGTCAGACCCAAGCCGCCGTGGTGGTCCGGGACGAGCAGACCACCCACGCCCAGGCCGCCAGCCAACTTCCGCCAGACCCCGGGGTCGAACCCGGTACCGGCGTCGTCCGCCCCGGCGTGCGCTTCGAGGAAGGCGCGGACGCTGGAGCGGAACTCCGCTCGCTCGTCCCCTGAGAGGGTCGTCGGTGTCACGAGCGAGTCCGCGGGCTGCTGGACCATACGGTTCTCTCCTTGAGTCCGGCGCCGTCAGCGCGGCAGGCTGAGCACGCGCTCGGCGAGCAGGTTCTTGACGATCTGCGTGGTACCGGCGGCTATGGTCGTCGCGGGGGCGGTCAGGTAGACGTGAGCCGTTTCCCGGTCCGCGCCTAGGACCGCGTCGGCCCCCGAGATGTCGGTGAGGGTTCGGTCGAGTCGCTGGCTGGTCTCGCTCCAGACGAGCTTGATGATCGACTGTTCCGCGCCCGGCGCCTGGCCCACGTCGAGACGGTCGAGGAGGTCGCGACCGAGCATTCCGACCACTCGGGCCTCCACGTAGCGGGTGAGCATCTCGTCCCACTCCAGCGGTGACAGCTCTCTGCCGTCGCCGCCCGCGCTGTGAGTGAGCACGGCCTTCCTGGCGCGTTTCTCCACTCGACCCGCGAAGGCGGCCACGCCCGCGCGTTCGTGCCCCAGCGTCGTCATGGTCACGCGCCAGCCCTCGTTCACAGGGCCGAGCAATCTGTCCGCTGGGACTCGGACGTCGGTGAAGAAGACCTCGGCGAAGCCGGCATCCCCGTTGATCTGCCGGATGGGACGCACCTCGATGCCGGGTGAGTCCATGTCGACCAACAGAACCGAGATGCCCTTGTGCTTGGGGGCGTCCGGATCGGTCCGCGCCAGGAGCTGCATGTGGGTGGCCTGGAGCCCGTTGGAGGTCCACGTCTTCTGCCCGTTGACGACGAAATCCGCTCCGTCGCGGACTGCCCGGGTACGGAGAGAGGCCAGGTCGGAACCGGCCACGGGTTCGCTGAACCCCTGGCACCAGATCTCGTCGGTGGTGAGAATGCCTCGCAGGTGCTCCCGTTGCCGCTCGTCGCCCCACGCCCGCAGTGTGGGCCCGACGTTCTTCACCCCGAGCATGCCGGGAAGACGGGGCGCCCCGGCGTCCGCCAGGACGTCTTCGGCCGCGAGCGTGTCGCGTGTGCCCAGGCCCCGGCCGCCGTGTTCCTCGGGCCAGCCCGGCGCCGTCCACCGTCCCTGGGTCAAGATGCGCTGCCAAGCCAGGGCGGCTTCCCAGGAGTCGGTACGCCCAACCCACTCGACACGCCACCGAGGCAGGTGTTCGTCGACGAACACCTTCAGCTCGTCGATCGGTTCGCTCATGTGGACTCTCGCTTCAACGAAGGGGACCCGCGTGACAAAAATATATACCTGTTTATATTCTATGACACAATAGTTTCACTTCAGCGGACCAGGGAGCATCGGCACATGGGTCAAACGGACTTGGATCGCACAGCACCTGCCACTGTGCGGTTGAACGGGGCCGACGGCCTCCGGCTGACAGCGGATGTCTGGGGGCACAAGGGTGCCCCGAAGGTCCTCATGCTGCACGGCGGCGGACAGACACGGCACTCGTGGAAGGCCACGGGCGGCCTCCTCGCTCAGCAGGGCTTCCAAGTGGTCGCTCTGGACAGCCGGGGCCATGGCGACAGCGACTGGTCACCCCAAAAGCACTATGGGTTCGAGCGCAACCGCGACGACGTCCTGGCCGTCCTCGACCAGGTCGGCGGGCCCGTGATCATCATCGGGGCGAGCATGGGCGGCCTCACAGGCATCCTGGTCGCCGAGGAGGCGGGGCCGGAGCGCGTACGAGGACTCGCACTCGTCGACATCGTGCCCAGGTTCGAGACGCGGGGCGGCGACCGCGTCGGCGAGTTCATGCGCGGAGCACCCGAGGGGTTCTCTTCCCTCCAAGAGGCGGCCGACGCGATCGCGGCCTACCTCCCCCACCGGCCGCGCCCCAAGAGCACCGAGGGACTGCGCCGTAACCTGCGTCTTCGGGAGGACGGCCGGTGGCACTGGCACTGGGACCCGGCGATGATGGCCAACCCTCCCAAGGGCGATCCCATCGCGTACATGGCGTCGCTAGAGAAGAAGGCCAGTTCCCTGACGATCCCCGTCATGCTTCTCCACGGGAAGCTCTCGGACGTCGTGACCGACGAGGGCGTGGGGCGGTTCCGCGCAGCGGTGCCGGGCTTGGAGGTCGTCAGTCTGCCCGGAGTCGCGCACACAGCCGCGGGGGACGACAACGACGCCTTCACCAGAGCCGTGGAGGACTTCTGCGCCCGCCTGCTCGGCACCGACCGCACCCGCCCGTCCTAGGGTTGGACCACGAACTTACGGAAGGGGCGGTTCCTTGACCCGGTTGCCGTATCTGAGCCCCGCGGACCTGGCCGACGGCGCGCTCGGCGCGGAGCTCACGCCTCACGGCGGTGTCGAAAGACCCGTGGCCGTCGTTGACCTGGACCGTGTCCAAGGCTGGGGCGTCGCGGTGATCGAGGCCGCACGTGAAGCAGCCGCCACCAGTGACTGTCTCCTCGTGGGCCTCACCCGACGAGCCACCGCGTGGGCACCCGAGCTCACCGACGCGCTGGCCCTCACGCTCACCGCGCCCAACGCAACGGGTGGTCCGGATCCACGCCCCCTCGTGGCCGTCCCCGACCCCGAGGAGGCTCTCGACGTGCTGGCCCGGTCGGTCGCGGGATCCCCCGTCGCCGCGCTCACGGTGGCCGGACTGCTGCGCCTGACTGCCCGGCTACCGGTGCGCGAGGGCCTCGTGGCGGAGTCTCTGGCCTACTCGACCCTGCTGGCCGGACCCGAGTTCCGGAGCTGGCGGGCACGCACACCGAGTCGGCCCCCCATACCAGTCGACGATCCCGTCCTGCTGTCCAGGGACCGAGACACCCTGCGTGTGGCGTTGAACCATCCCCAACGGCACAACGCCTTCGGCCGGGACATGCGCGACGGCATCGTCGAGGCGATGCGCCTGCCCGCGCTGGATCCGACGATCACGCGGGTCGAGCTCACCGGCAACGGAAGGTCGTTCTGCAGCGGAGGGGACCTCGACGAGTTCGGCACGGCTCCGGACACCGCGTCGGCACACCTGGTCCGGCTCCACCGGAACGCGGGAGCGGCGATCCACCGGTGCGCCGACCGAGTCACGGCCACCGTGCACGGGGCGTGCATCGGCGCAGGGATCGAGGTCCCCGCATTCGCTGGCCGGATCGAAGCCAGGCCAGACGCCTACTTCCAACTTCCCGAGCTGCGCATGGGCCTGCTCCCCGGTGCTGGCGGCACAGTGAGCATCACTCGCCGGATCGGCCGCTGGCGCGCCGCCTACCTCGCGCTCAGCGGCGCGCGGTTGGACGCCGACACGGCCCTGAGGTGGGGGCTGGTCGATGCCAAGGTCTGACCGAAGCACCCCCGTGAACGGCAGCGGGCCCCCAGCGGTCACCGTGCTCGGCGACGGCCCGACCGCCGACCATGCCCGTGACCTGCTGGCCGGTCTGGGCGCGGAAAACCTCCCGGATCCGGGCGCAAGCCGTTCCCGGGCGACGAGCCTGGACCTCTCGCGGGCACCGAGCGCGCTCCGGGACTGGGCGGACTCCGGGGCCATGGCGCTGAGCGGCCCCCGGGAAGGACCGCCCGTGGCCGCCCCCGGATGTCCGGCCAGCGCGTTCCGGGCGGCCCTGGCACTCTTCTCCCTGCTGACCGAGATGCGTACCGGTGCCCGGATCGGTCTGTCCGGTGCCCGGTTGCTCGGCGAACGGGCCTCGCTGGTCGGACTCGCCCGACGCGGCCCATGGTCCTGCGGCGGTGCATTCCGCGCACTGCCCACCGCCGACGGTTGGTGGGCGATCTCCCTTCCTCGTGCCCACGACCTCGAGCTCATCCCGGCGCTAGTCGAACGACGGGTGCACGGGGACTGGGACACTCTGGCGAACTGGTCCCGGGAGCGCACCGCGGCCGAAGCCTCCGAACGCGCGCAGACACTCGGACTGGCCGCCGCTGTGGTCCCCGCCGAGCCCGGCGCCGCCGACGACGAACAGGCCCGGCACCGACGCGCGCACTCTGGAGCCGCGTCCCCGCTAAGCCTCGGCGCTCCCGGTGGCCCACGGCCCCTTGGCCGGCACGCGCCGGTGGTCGTGGACCTGACCTCCCTGTGGGCGGGGCCGCTCTGCGCCCACCTACTGGGGCTGGCCGGAGCCGACATCGTCAAGGTCGAGAGCACTCGGCGCCCGGACGGAGCCCGTGGCGGCTCACGCGACTTCTACGACCTCCTGCACCGCGGTCACGCGTCCGTGGCCCTCGACCTGGCCTCGGAGGAGGGCAGGTCAGCGCTCCGGCGGCTCGTCGCTGCGGCCGACGTCGTCCTGGAGGCGTCCCGGCCCCGCGCGCTGCGGCAGATGGGGATCGTGGCCGAGGAAGCCGTCGAGCGGGGGACCATTTGGACGAGCATCACCGCGTATGGGCGTTCCGGCCCGTGGTCCAACCGCGTGGGGTTCGGTGACGACGTGGCCGCCGCCGCGGGCCTGGTGTCCCGCGACGGTCCGGTCCCCCTCCCCTGCGGTGACGCGCTCACCGATCCTCTGACCGGTGCGCACGCCGCGGTGGCCACGGCCACCGCGCTGCTCGGAGACCGGGGGAGGCTGATCGACGTCTCCATGCGCGAGGTCGCCGTCAGCGCGGCTCGCGGCGCCGCCGAACCGCACGACGTCCGCCGGAGCCGGGACGGCTGGACGGTGGAGACGGCGGAGGCCACCTTCCCCGTGGAGCGGCCGCGGCACCGCCCACCGGGCCCGCCAGCCGCCCCGCTCGGCGCGGACACTGCGGCCACGCTCACGCGGCTCGGTGCGGCGTGAGTCTGCTGATCCTCGGCGCCGAGGTCGAGGGCCGCCCTTGCGACGTCCGGGTCCAGGACGGCAGGGTGGCCGAGATCGCCAGCGGCCTGCGCCCCGGAAAAGGCGAGGAGGTGATCACCGCTCGCGGTGGCGCACTGCTGCCCGGGCTACACGATCACCACATCCACCTGCTCGCGCTCGCCGCGGCGGCGGGTTCAGTGGACTGCGGGCCGCCACGGGTCACCGGCCGGGAACAGCTGCGCGAGGCCCTGCGCTCCGCCGCCGCTGCCTCCCCCGCCGACACCTGGCTGCGCGGCACCGGTTACCACGAGTCCGTGGCCGGTCTGCTCGACCGAGACGCCTTGGACGCGATGGTGCCCGAGCGGCCCGTCCGCGTCCAGCACCGCGGCGGCGCCGTGTGGATGCTCAACTCCCGCGCGCTCGACGAGCTCGGCTCGGAACTGAGCTACTCGGCCGACGTCGAACGGGACGCACGCGGCGCTCCGACCGGGAGGCTGTTCCGCTACGACACACGCTTGCGCGCCGCGGTCGGTGGCACCTCCCCCGACCTCGGCGCGGTCGGGACCCGGCTGAACGGCTTGGGGATCACCGGGGTGACCGACGCGACCCCTGACCTCGGCACGATGGGGCTGGGGCTCCTCGCCGCGGCCGTGGCCGACCGGCGTCTGGCGCTCCGCGTCCTGTCGCTGGGGGCGGACGTCGGCGTCCGGCTTCCCCCTGGGCTCGTCCTGGGGCCCCGCAAACTCCTGTTGCGCGATCACGACCTGCCGGGGTTGGACGAGCTCACGGGCGAGGTCGAGGCAGCGCACCGCGTGGGGCGCCCGGTGGCCGTGCACTGCGTGACCCGGGAATCCCTCCTGCTCACGCTGGCGGCGATCGATGCTGTGGGCGCCCTGCGGGGCGACCGGGTGGAGCACGCGGCGGTGGTCCCGCCGGAGGTCGGCGACCGGATCCGCCGGATAGGACTGCGGGTGGTGACCCAGCCCAGTTTCGTCACCGACCGCGGCGAAGACTACCTGAGGGAGGTCGATCCCTACGACCACGACCACCTGTACCCGTACGCCACGCTGCTCGCCTCGGGCGTACGGGTGGCGCCCTCCGGTGACGCCCCGTTCGGGGACCCCGACCCCTGGCGGAACATGGCGTGCGCGGCGTCCCGCACAACCACTGCGGGGACCGTGGTGGGTCCGCACGAACGCGTCCCGGCCCGCACCGTCCTCGACGGTTACCTGAGTCCTCTGGAAACCCCCGGATCGGCGCCCCGACGGGTCGCCGTGGGTGCCCCCGCCGACCTCTGCCTGCTGGGCGCGCCCTTGGCCGAGGTCCTGGCCGAGCCCACGGCGGAGCACGTCCGCGCGGTCGTCAGCTCCGGAGTGGTTACACGACCGCGGGAGCGGACCCGCCCAGGGTCGGATCCGCTTCCGCGGTGACGCCGTCAGACCGCCTGGTGCTCCGCGGTCAGCTGGGTGAGCACCCGGCGGCGCACCAGCTTGCCCGTCTCTGTCCGGGGCAGCTCGTCCCAGTAGGCGATGCGGTCCGGGGTCTTGCTCCCTCGAAGCGCGGCCCGGACGAAGGCGCGCAACTCCTCGCTGTCCACCTCGTGCCGGGGCCGGGTGACCACCACAGCCTCGATCCGCTGACCCCACTCCTCGTCGGGCACACCCACTACGGCGACGTCCAGAACCGCCACGTGCCGCAGCAAAACGTCCTCGATCTCCGCCGGGGCGATGTTCTCCCCGCCCCGGATGATGGTGTCGTCGAGGCGCCCACCGATGAAGAGGTAGCCTTCGTCATCGACGAAACCCATGTCCCGGGTGTCGAAGAATCCGTCCTCGTCGACGGCCCGGCCCTTCCCCGCGTACTCGGCAGAGACCTGCTCCCCGCGCACGCAGATGCGGCCCGGAACGCCGGGGACCACGACCTTTCCCTGGTCGTCCCGGATCTGCAGCTCCACGCTCGGCAGAGGCCTGCCCACGGAAGAGAGCCTGGCGCGCACGACGGGGTCCTCACTCTCCAGGGACCTGCGGTGGTCCTCGGGCCCCAGGACCGCGATCGTGGAGCTGGTCTCGGTGAGCCCGTAGGCGTTGACGAAGTCGACGTCGGGCCACATCCGCAGTGCTCGTTCGATGACGGAGGCCGCCATAGGAGCACCTCCGTAGGCCAGGGAGCCCAGGTCGGGGAGTTCCTTGTCCGCGTCGGACTCGACGATGCGCGAAAGCATGGTCGGAACGACGAGAGCGTTGGTGACGCCCTCCCGGCGGGCCAGGTCGAGCCACTCCTCCGGAGTGAACCGCTCCAACACCATGAAGCGGCGGCCCGCGTAGAGGTTGGTGATCACGTTGGCGACCGCGGCGATGTGGTACGGGGGAACGCTCACCAGTGCCGCGTCCTCGGGCGCGGCGGCGGCGAACTCGACCGAACTGAGCACGTAGGACACGAGATTCTCGTGGCGCAGCAGCACGCCCTTGGGCGCCGACGTGGTGCCGCTCGTGTAGATAACGACCGCGGGGGCGTCGGTGTCGGTCTGTTCCGCGCGCGGGGCGGGGCTCCGGGTGTTCTCGACCCACTGCTCGGGGGTCTGGGTCGACAGACCGGCGCGTTCCAGGATCGCCGTCTTGCCCGCTTCGGCGATACCGAGCGCTCCGGAATGGTTGGCCAGCAGGGCGTCGAGTTGTTCGGCGCCGAGCCGGTAGTTCAACGGTACCAAGGGGACGCCGGCGTAAGCCGCGGCGAACATGGCGACGGGAAAGGCGGGACCGTTGACCGCGAGGTAGACCACCGCGTCCGCCTTGGCCTCGCGGATCGCGGCGGCACCCTCCATCGCCATCTCCCGCAGCCGGGCCGCGGTGAGACCGCCCTCCCGAGTGCCGATGAGGACACGGTCACCGAAACCCTCCGCAGCCATGTCGAGCAACATCGTCAGCTTCATGAGCACACTCCTGTCCGCACAGGTACCCCTAGTCCGACGCAGGCAGAGGCTTGGTGTCCTTGACCGAGAGCGGCGTACCCTCCACGGCCAGGGACGCCTCTCCTGGCTTGGTGCAGAGCAACTCGATACTGTCGGCCTCGTTCACGTAGCGCTTACCCAGCTGCGTTCCACCCAGATGTTCCGGGTGAGCTTCGGCCGAGGCGACCGCGCCCGCCTCCTTGGCGTCGACCATGGCCACTCCGCCGCACGTCACGGAAACGTCCGTGTCAAGCGCTCGCACCACGATGACGGCTGTCTGGTCGACGGCACTGGTCAGGGCCTGTCCGACACCCAGCTTCACAATGACCCCCTTCTCGTCGCCACCTGCACGACGACTCGAACACACTGGCAGCTCATGGTTGAAATCTACCAACATAGCGCTTTAAAAGATAGATGATTGATCTGTTTAGCGACCTCGCCAGACTGGCGGCCGCTTCTCTGCGAAGGCTGCTGCACCTTCCTTGGCGTCCTCGGATTCAAAGACGGGCCGCATGACCTCCGATTGCTCCCGCCATCCCTCTTCGAGACTCCAGTCCGCGCTGGCACGGGAGATCTGTTTGGTCGCGACCATCGCCAACGGACCGTTGGCCTCCAGGGTCGCGGCGAGTTCGAGTGCCCCCTCGATCGCACCGCCTTCGGGGGTAAGCCGGTTGACCAGGCCGACATCGGCGGCGCGCCGGGCGCCGATCGGGTCACCGGTGAGCAGGAGTTCCAGCGCGACCGCGTACGGCACCCGACGGGGCAGCAGCAGCGCGGCGCCACCGCCCGCCACCAGCGAACGCTTCACCTCCGGGACACCGAACATGGCCGTTTCGGCCGCCACCACCAGGTCACAAGCGAGCAGGAGCTCGAACCCCCCGGCCAGCGCCCAGCCCTCGACCGCACCGATGAGCGGCTTGCGCGGCGGCGTGATGGTGATGCCCGCCAGGCCCCTGCCCTCGATCGCGGGACTCTCACCCTTCAGGAACGCCTTCAAGTCCATCCCGGAGGAGAAGGTTCCCCCGGCACCGGTCAACACACCCACACGCAGGTGGTCCGAGGCGTCCAACTCGTCCGCGGCCTCGGCGATCCGGCGCCCGGCGGCGGCGTTCAGCGCATTCCGGGATTCAGGCCTGTTGATCATGATGACCTGGACACCGTTGCGCTGTTCAACCAGAACCTCGTCTGCCACTTACCTCTCCCTTGATCAGCGGGCGACCAGGAGGACCACCCTTGCGAGAGAGTAACACAATGAGTTTAATAATTAAATTCCCATCCTGGCTTTACCCGAACACGGACGGCAAAAGCCCTCGGCGCCTTCTCCTCGCATCACGTGATGCGAGGAGAAGGCGCCGAGGGCTCCGTTAGCAGGGACCTCCGAGAACGGAGGGTCAGTGGCCGCCGTAGATGTCAACGAGCGTCTTGGCGCGGTGCGTGCGCAGCGTCCGCTTCTGGATCGCCTGCATGCGCTCACCCCAGAACTCGGCCGCCTCGTCGCTCTTTCCCTCGCGCACCAGACCCATGGCCTTGTCGATCACCTTGAGGGTCGCTTCGAGATCGCCGTTGTCCTCGGTGAGCGCGTCGACGAGCTCCTTGTGCACGACCTCGGTCAGAGTGCCGTACAGCAGTGCCAGGGTCTTGTTGCCGGCGCACTCGAACAACGTGACATAGAACCTCGTCCAGATCTGCGCGCGAACCTCCGGCTCGGCCTCCAGCCCCTCGAGCTCCCGCAGGATGGACATCAGCTTGCGGGTGGCTGTGGCCCTGTTCCGCCGCTGGGCGAGCAGGCGAATGGCGAGCGGCTCGATCAGCGCGCGGGCCTCGTACACATCCTTGAGCATGACACCGTCGAACTGCATCATCAGTCCCAGGTACCGAGCCGCCACCGTCACGTCCGGACGCGAGGCCCGCGCGCCTCCGCGCGAACCGCGCCTGACCGTGATGAGGCGTTCCGACTCCAGGACACGGAAGGCCTCACGCAACGAGGGCCGGGACACCCCGAACTGGGCCATCAGCTCGGACTCGGAGGGCAGTGCGCCACCCTCGGGGATCTCGCCGCTGACGATCTGGCCTCGAATCACCTGAGCGACGACCTCGGCCGTCTTCGGAACACGGACGTGCTCCGTGGCGACCATGCTTGACGTCTGTGGCACGGGGCCACCCCTTCACCGTGGATTCAGTCAATCCTCTACTGTTTATCAATCCTACTGTACAGTACAATGATTGAATGAACTGATCCCCGCATGAGGTGCCCGTCGTCATACTCACCCCGGCTCAGAGCACAGCATGAGCACCGGCGCCGGGTCCATCCGTAGCACCTCGGAGAGCTCCACCCGGCGGTCCTGGGTCGCGGCCCCGAGTTCGGCCATCACCGCACCCACGTCGTCGGCCTCCACCTGGTAGGCATTGACGAAGCGGGCCTTGCTGGGCGCCAGTTCCACTTGTTCCTCGGGAATCGCGAAACGCGCCCCGCTCACCACCCCTTTCACGTGTTCGACGACCTGCGGAATGTGCACTTCGTCGCACCAGCGACCGAACTCCGCGTCGTCCGTTGTAGCCGACGGACTGGAGAACGCAAGTAGCAGCGCACGAGCCATGGTGTTTCCCTTCGTTTTCAACGGGTGCCGGAGCGCGCCCGTAGGTTGGTCTGCCCTCTGCCGGCGAGATCTTCGACAAGAGCCGGCAGCATAGCCTCGTCCAAGCGCCGAGAACGATCTCCCGGCACCGCCTGCCGCAGCGCCGCCCCCAGCGTCGCCCGCACGGAACCGACCGCCGACGCCCCGTACTCGCCGAGCACCCCGTCGACGAGCCTCAGCCTTTCCAGCTCCGGAGCGGTCACCCGCAGGGACCGGGCCGCCTCCGCCGCCCGGTCCGGGGTCCGCCACAGGATCACCGAGGCGGCCTCCGGCGCGATGACCGAGAAGACAGCCCCCTCCAGCATGTAGAGGCGGTCGGTGTAGGCCAGTGCTACGGCACCGCCACTGCCGCCTTCCCCCACGACGAGGGATACGCTGGATGTCGAGAGGTCCGCGAGATCCCGCAGCGTCCGGGCGATCTCACCCGCCACCCCTCCGGCCTCCGCCTCGGGTCCCGGCTCGGCACCGGGCGTGTCCACAAGTGTCAGGACAGGCAGCCCGAGCCTGTCGGCCATGCGGATGGCGCGCTGAGCCAGGCGGAACGCCTCCGGCCCCTGCCTTCCGACCGCCCCCTCGGAGTGCCGGTCCATCGCCACCACCACAGCGCGGACACCGTCGACGACCGCCAGGCCAGCGCGCACGGTGCGGTCGGCCCCGCCCAGGTCCAGCCAGGACGAGCACAGCGCCGCCGCCCACTCCAGGCCGGAGGGTCGACGCCGGGCTCGCGCTCGGAGCACGGTCCGGTACGCCCTGCCGGGCACACTCCGGTTCCTGGACTCGGCGGACGCCGGGGGCCGCCCCGGCGGGAGCAGGAGTCCGCGTTCAGCCGCCCCCAAGGCGACAGCAACCCAGGACTCGTGCTTCTCGGCGTCCTCGACATGGTCGACGAGCCCGGCGGCCAGAGCGCTCTCGGCGGTGTTGCTCCCCGGCGGGGGCGCCGCCCCGGTCACGTGTTCGACCACTCTGGGGCCGCCGAAGCCGATCGTGGCTCCGGACTCGGCGATCCGCAGATCCGTCAACGATGCGTAGGAGGCGTACACTCCGCCCGTCGTCGGCGAACGGAAGCTGGCCACCGAGAGGAGTCCCGCCCTGGAGTGGGCGGAGGCGGCGGCCGCGGTGCGGCCCATCTGGACGAGGGAGAGCATCCCCTCCTGCATGCGGGCGCCACCGGTCCGAACGACCGCCAGGAGCGGCAGCCGGGCGTCAATCGCGCGGTGGTACGCCCGTGCGACCTTCTCCCCCGCCACGACACCCATCGACCCCCCGAAGACGTCGAACTGGCTCTCGACGATCGCACAGGGAACCCCGCCTATCCGAATGAGGCCCGTACGCACGGACTCGCGGTCCAAAGGGGGAACGTAGGAGGGAAAGTCGAGCGGGTCGGCCGAGACCAGTCCCGTGTCCCACTCCCTCAACGGGGTGCCCATGGAGAAACCTGGCGCCACAGCTACCACCTGTCCGAGCCTGCCCGGGAGACACTCCGGTCATCCTGGGGCGCGTGTCCAATCTGGCGCTCAGGAAATCAGATCATTTTACTGATTGCAATCTTTTCTCTCTCATAGAGGCATCACTCCAGGGTGCACCCCCGCGCACCTACCATCCTGCCCCGCCCCGGACCTGGCGCTCGTCAAACGATGTTGGACCGACCCCTTGTGCTGTCCGTGTGACAAAGTTAACCTCTCTTTCATCTAACTCTTTCAGCTAAAGGTCGACAGGGAGTTGTCATGCCGCTGCAACCATGGATGAATATGTTCTCCACGGACGACCACCTCATCGAGCACCCCCGGGTGTGGCAGGACCGACTGCCCAAGCGGTTCCAGGAGGCGGGCCCCCGCATTGTGGAAGACCCCCGTGAGGACGGCCCGCCCGCCCAGGTCTGGCAGTACGAGGGTGGCCGGTACCCCAACATCGGATTGAACGCAGTCGCCGGTAAGAAGCCCGAGGAGTACGGCGTCGACCCCATCCGGTTCGACGAGATGATCCCGGGCTGCTATGACCCCAAAGCGCGCCTCAAGGACATGGACCTCGACGGGGTCTACGGTGCGCTGTGTTTCCCCAGCTTCGCCCGGTTCAGCGGGACTATGTTCATGGGCGGGGAGGACAAGGAGCTCGCGCTCCTGTGCACCCAGGCCTACAACGACTTCGTCATCGACGAGTGGAGTGCGGCCGACCCAGACAGGCTGCCCCCGGTGATCATCCTGCCGATGTGGGACGCCGAGGCCTCCGTCGCCGAGATCCACCGGACCGCCGCCAAGGGCGCCAAGGCGATCTCGTTTCCCGAGAACACCGTCCCGCTAGGCCTTCCGTCCTTCCACACCGACCACTGGGACGGGGTCTTCGCGGCGGCGTCCGAGACTGGCATGCCGCTCGCGATGCACTTCGGCAGCTCCGGTAAGCCGCCAGAAATCGCTCCCGAGGCGCCCTTCGCTGTGATGATCACCCTGTACGGGTGCAACTCCATGTCCGCGGTGACGGAGTTGATGTTCTCACCCGTCTTCCACAAGTTCCCCGACCTCAAGGTCGGCCTCTCCGAGGGCGGCATCGGCTGGGTCCCCTACATCACCGAGCGCGCGGACTTCGTCTGGGAGCGGCACCGCCACTACCAGAACGTCAACCAGACGGTCCCCCCGTCGGAGCTGTTCCGCAAGCACGTCCACGGCTGCTTCATCTCCGACGAATACGGCGTGAAGAACCGGCACGATATCGGAATCGACAACATCACCTGGGAGTGCGACTACCCGCACTCCGACTCGAACTGGCCGCACAGCCGCAAGATCGCCGAGGACGTCTTCCGTGACGTACCGGACGACGAGGTGCACAAGATGGTCGAGCTGAACACGCGTCGGCTCTACAACCTCCCCGACCGCACTCACGTATGAGCGTCGACGGCACGAGAGAGCCAGAGAGGAGACCACGATGGCCGAGCAGCCGATCGACGCCGATGACTGGACCGAACAGGACCTCCTGACCCGTTCCGAGGCCTCGGGACGCTTGAAGGAGGCCGTAGCCGAAGCGGAGGCCGAGCTGGCGGAGGCCAGGAAGCAGTCTGCGCCGGACCCCGCGGTCGTCGACGCACTCCAGGGGCGCCTCGACGACCTGCGTGAGGCCCTGCCCCTCCACAGCGAGAGCGCGGCCACTGCCTGATCCCACCGGGGGAGCCGGATACCCGGGTCTGGCCAGCGGAGCCCTTGAGCCCAGCTGGCCAGACCCGTCAACCCCGGCAGAAGAGAGAGCCTCATGAGCACGAATCCGATATCCGCTTCGGTGGACACAGCGCGCCTCGCGCGTTGGATGGACGAACAAGGGCTACCCGGCCGGAACCAGGAGCCGGGGCTGGATCGTCTGGACGGCGGATCCCAGAACGAGCTGTTCGTGGTCTCCCGCGGCGGCTCCCAGAGCGTGCTGCGCATGCCGCCCCAGGGGGCCTCCTCCGGGCGCCGCAAGGAACTGCTGCGGGAACTGAGGGTCCTACGCGCCCTCAAGGGAACCGACGCCCCGCACGCGGAACTGGTCGCCGGGTGCGAGGACCCCGACGTCCTGGGCGTCCCCTTCTACCTCATGGAGAGGATCGACGGCTGGTCCCCCATGGGCGGCTGGCCCGAACCGTACGCGAGCGACCCCGAGATACGCGGGAAGCTGGCCTTCGCCCTGGTCGACGGTGCCGCCCGACTCGCCAGCGTGGACTGGCGCGCCCGAGGGCTCGAGGGGTTCGGGCGACCCGAGAGGTTCCACGAACGACAGGTTGACCGCTGGCTGTCCCACCTGGAGCGGTTCCGCTTCCGGGACCTGCCCGGACTGGATGAGGCCTCCGCGTGGCTGCGCCGCAACCGGCCGCGGAACTGGGAGCCCGGCATCATGCACGGCGACTTCCAGTTCGCCAACGTCATGTTCACCCACGACGTGCCCGCGCGGCTCGCGGCGATCATCGACTGGGAGATGACCACCGTCGGCGACCCGCTCCTCGACCTGGGTTGGGCCCTCATCGCCTGGCCCCCCGAAGGCGCCGACATGGAGCACGCTCAGTACCTCGACCTCACCGGCATGCCACAGCGCGAGGAGTTGCTGGCTCACTACGAGAAGGTGAGCGGCCGGTCCACCGAGGACATCGACTACTACGTGGTGCTCGCCCGGTGGAAGCTCGCGATCGTTCTGGAGGGCGGGTACGCGCGCTTCGTCGCGGGCGACCCCGTCGACCCCAAGGTCGAGAACTTCGGCCCCCTCGTCCTGGAACTGATGCGCAAGGCAGCCGAGCTGGGCACCGCGCTGGATTCGGTGGGGAAGTGACATGGGCTACGCCGAAGAAATGTTCGACCTCACCGACCGGGTCGTGCTGGTCACCGGGGGCAGCCGCGGGCTCGGTCGGGAGATGGTCCTGGCCTGTGCCCGCATGGGCGCCGACGTCGTGGTGGCCAGCCGAAACCTGGAGTCCTGCGAGATCGTGGCCAAGGAGGTGGAGGAGACCACCGGACGCGCGGCCCTTCCCCACGCGGTCCACGTCGGACGCTGGGACGAACTTCCCGGCTTGGTCGAGGCCGTGTACGAGCGCTTCGGACGACTCGACGTCCTCATCAACAACGCGGGCATGTCACCCCTCTACGAGAGCCTCACGGACGTTCCGGAAAAGCTCTTCGACTCCGTCGTCAACCTCAACCTCAAGGGGCCGTTCCGGCTGAGTGCGCTCGCGGGTGAACGCATGGTCGCCGCCAAGGGCGGGTCGATCATCAACGTCAGCTCCACCGGTTCCCTGCGTTCCGTGGAGAGCATCATCCCCTATGCCGCCGCGAAGGCGGGCCTCAACTCGCTCACCGACGGGTTCGCCCAAGCCCTCGGCCCCACCGTCCGGGTCAACACCCTGATGTCGGGGACCATGTTCACCGACGTGTCGAAATCGTGGGACATGCGGAGCTTCAACCACAGCATCAAGCGCATCGCCCTGGAACGGGGCGGGGAGCCCCACGAGGTCGTCGGGGCCGCGCTCTATCTCGCCTCCGACGCCTCTTCCTACACCACCGGGGCCACGATCCGGGTCGACGGAGGTATCCCCTGACCCGGACCCCATCCCCGCCCGACACATCACAGGAGCCGCTCCCATGCCGTGGGATTTCAGTACTGACCCCGAATTCCAGGAACTACTCGACTGGGCCGACGCGTTCGTCCGCGAGGAGGTCTCCCGTCTGGACCTGTTGTGGCCACACGACGTCTACAAGCCTCTCACTGAACAGCAGCGCTCCGTCGTCGCGCCGCTGAAGCAGGAGGTGCGCGACCGGGGCCTGTGGGCCTGCCACCTCAGCCCCGAGCTGGGTGGCAAGGGCTACGGTCAAGTCAAGTTGGCCCAGCTCAACGAGATCCTCGGCCGGTCACTGTGGGCGCCGCGGATCTTCGGCACCCAGGCGCCCGACACGGGCAACGCGGAGATCATCGCGCATTACGGGACCCAGGACCAGCAGGACGCCTACCTCACTCCCCTGTTGGAAGGGGAAATCGTCTCCTGTTTCTCCATGACCGAGCCCCAGGGAGGCGCGGACCCCGGTGTCTTCACCACAAGAGCCGAGAGGGACGGCGCCGACTGGGTGATCAACGGGGAGAAACTCTTCTCTTCCAACGCCCGATGGGCCGAGTTCCTCATCGTCATGGCCGTCACCGATCCCGAGGCCGACACCCGTCGGCGCATGTCGATGTTCCTGGTGCCGGCTGACACCCCCGGGATCGAGATCGTGCGGAACATGGCCACCTGGGGGGAACCGGAGGAGGAGGCCTCGCACGCGCTGGTGGCCTACAAGGACGTGCGGGTGTCGGCGGACGCGCTCCTGGGCGCCGAGGGTGACGCCTTCGGTGTCGCACAGACCAGGTTGGGGGGCGGGCGCGTCCACCACGCCATGCGCAGTGTCGGTCTGGCGCAGTACGGGCTGGACATGATGGCCGAGCGTGCCCTGTCGCGCCGCACCAAGGAGGGTCGGCTGGCGGACAAGCAGTTGGTCCAAGGCTTCCTCGCCGACTCCTATTCCGAGATCCAGCAGTTCCGGCTGCTGGTCATGTACACAGCCTGGCAGATCGACCGTCACAACGACTACCAGCGGGTACGCAAGGACATCGCTGCCATCAAGGCCCGGACGCCGCGGGTGCTGCACGAGGTGGCCCAGCGGGCGGTCCAGGTCCACGGAGCGCTGGGCGTCACCACCGAGATGCCACTGATGCGGATGATCGGGACGGCCCAGTCGTTGGCGCTGGCCGACGGCCCCACGGAGGTGCACCAGCTGACGGTCGCGCGGCAACTGCTGCGGGACTACAAGCCCGCGGACGGCGCATGGCCCTCCGCACACCTGCCGACCCGCCGGGAGGAGGCGCGCATGGCCCTGTTCGGGGACTCCGCTCCGTGATCCCCTCCCCGACAGGGAGTCCGTTGATGGAGTCGGTCACCGTGCGCGGCTCCGAGATCCGGTACGGGGTCAGTGGGCGGGGTGAACGGCACCTGCTGCTGGTCCACGGAAGCGCGGCCCACCACCAGTGGTGGCACGCGGTGCTCCCCGCCCTAGAGGCGCGGTGGCGGGTGGTCCGGATGGATCTGAGCGGACACGGCGACAGCGCGCACCGGGACCGCTACGACCTGGCCACCTGGGTGGCGGACGTCCGTGGCGTGCTCGCCGCCGTGGGCGCGCGCGACACGGTCCTGGTGGGCCACAGTCTGGGTGGACGCGTCGCTTTGGCCGCGGCGGCCGAACGGCCAGCAGAGCTGGGCGGTCTCCTGCTCCTGGACGTCGGCGTGTTCACCCCTAGTCATCTGGCGCGGCGGCGGAACACCGCCCGCCGCCGGGGCCGGCGGGAATACGCCACCTACGAAGAGGCGACGGGGCGCTTCCGGCTCGTGCCGGACCAACCGGCCCCGCCCTCGGAGATCCTTGAGCCGGTCGCACGGTCCTCCGTGCGCCCCACCTCGGCCGGTTGGACCTGGAAGTACGACCAACAGGGGTTTCCTCCGCTGTACGGCCCCTTCGTTACCGAGAGCGCAGCCGCCCTGAAGGTGCCCGTGGGGTTCGTTTACGGCGAGCTGAGCCCGCTCGTGGACGCCGCCGCGGCACGACACCTCCGGGCTGCGGCGGCCACGGAGGTCGAGATCAGAGTGGTGCAGGGCGCCCACCACCATCTGATGCTCGACTCCCCCGACGCGTGTGCCGCCCTGATCGACGAGCTGGCTTCGGGGATGCGCACGGAGGCATGACCTGCCGCACTCCTTAGAGTTTAATCAGTGATATAGATTAGATCTACTAGCCAAATAGATGCGATCCGCCTAGAGTCGAGTCATGCTCTACATCGATGGAACATGGGGCCCCGCGGAGGGCGGTCGTGAGTTCGAGTCAGCCGATCCGGCGACGGGCGAGATCCTGGGAAAGGTGGCAGACGCCGGGTACCCGGACGCCGTCCGGGCCGTGGAGGCCGCCGACCGAGCCTTCTCTGAGTGGTCGAGGCGTACCGCGCACGAGCGCTCAGCAATCCTCTACCGGGCTTGGGAACTCATGACGGCGCGTGGCAACGAGCTCGCGGAGCTGATGACCCGGGAACAGGGCAAACCGATTCGCATGGCCCGTGCGGAGGTGACCTACGCCGCCGACTTCCTGCTGTGGTTCGCTGAGGAGGCGAAGCGCGTCTACGGCGAGATGATCCCCTCCGCGCGGGCCGACCAGCGCTTCCTGGTCATGCACCAGGCGGTGGGGGTCGCCGCGGCCATCACGCCATGGAACTACCCGATCTCGATGCTCACCCGCAAGATCGCACCCGCGCTCGCCGCCGGGTGCACCATCGTCGTCAAGCCGGCCGAGCAGACCCCACTGTGCGCCATCGAGACCGTGCGCCTCTTGGAGGAGGCCGGGGTCCCGGCCGGGGTGGTCAACCTCGTCCCCTCGTCCGACCCGGTCGAGGTCGGCGACGTGCTCGTACGGCACCCGAAGGTGCGCAAAATCAGCTTCACCGGCTCCACCGAGGTCGGCAAGCTCATCGCGACCAACGCCGCGGACCAGATCAAGCGGGTGTCCATGGAGTTGGGCGGCCACGCTCCGTTCATCGTCTTCGACGACGCCGACCCCGTCCACGCGGCCAAAGGCGCGGCAGCGGTGAAACTCCTGAACACCGGGCAGGCCTGCATCTGCCCGAACCGGCTCTTCGTGCACTCCACCATCGCGGAGCGGTTCACCCAGACCCTGGTCGAGCGCATGGGGCGGATGACCGCGGGACACGGACTCACCAAGGGTGTCTCGGTGGGCCCGCTGATCGACGCCGAGGCGCTCGAGAAGATGCGCGCCCAGGTCACGGACGCTGTGGCCCACGGGGCCAGAGTGGCCCTGGGAGGGGAGCGGTTGACCGGCCCCGACCACGACAACGGGCACTTCTGGGCGCCGACCGTGCTCACCGGGGTGACGCCGACGATGCGCATCTACCGGGAGGAGACCTTCGGGCCGATCCTGCCGATCGTGGAGTTCGACGACCCCGAGACCGTCGTCGGCATGGCCAACGACACCTCCTACGGCCTCGCGTCGTACGTGTACACGCAGAACATCGGCCGGGCACTGCGCACGGCCGAGGCCCTGGACTTCGGGATCATCGGGATCAACGACATCAACCCGACCTCGGCTTCCGTGCCCTTCGGAGGTGTGAAAGAGAGCGGGCTCGGGCGTGAGGGGGCGAAGGAGGGCATCCACGAGTACCTGGACGCGAAGGTCTGCGGGATCTCCCTGCGATGACGGAGGTAACGAGCATGCCCACGTTCGCGCACCGAGGTGTCGCCGAGGCCCTGGTCCTGGGCGGGTCGGCCTCCGATGTCAGCGAGAAGCTCGCTGAGGTCGGCTACCTCGCGGACAGCACGACCGCACACGTCTGCCACCTGGCCCAGCAGCTCGGAAAGCCGATCCTGGTCGAAGGACCCGCGGGCACGGGAAAGACCCAACTGGCGAAGTCCCTAGCCGACGCAGCTGGGGTACGCCTGGTCCGCCTGCAGTGCTACGAGGGCCTCGACGAGGCCAAGGCGCTGTACGAGTGGAACTACCGCAGACAGCTCCTGCGCATCCAGGCCGTGAGTACCGGGGACGGAATCGGCGAAAGCGCCGACTCGGACGTGTTCGGCGAGGAGTTCCTCCTGACCCGGCCGCTGTTGGAGGCGATCCGCTCGCCCGAACCCGTGGTTCTGCTCGTCGACGAGGTCGACCGAGTGGAGGTCGAGACCGAGGCGCTGCTCCTGGAAGTTCTGTCCGACTTCCAGGTGTCCATCCCCGAGCTGGGCACCGTGACAGCGCACCACGTCCCGCTGGTCGTCCTCACCTCCAACCGCACCCGAGACCTCTCCGAGGCCCTGCGCCGCAGGTGCCTGTACCTGCACCTGGACTACCCCTCGGCGGAGCGGGAGCGCGGGATCATCCTCAGCCAGGTCCCCGGAATCGAGGAGGGACTCGCGAGGGAGATCGCCCTGGCCGTGCGATCGCTCCGCGAGATCGACCTGCGCAAACGACCGTCCGTGTCGGAAACCCTGGACTGGGCGCGGACACTGACCCGGCTCGGCCGCGGGAGCGTGACCGAACAGGACCTGGAGGAAGGACTCTCCACTCTGCTCAAGCACCAGTCCGACATCGAACAGGTTCGCGGGAAGCTCACCGAGAGCGTGTCGACGGCCGGCGCCGCGGAGCGGCCGTGAGGGACGACCCCGGCCGGGCTCAGGTGCCGACGAACGCAAGCGCGGCGTCCAGGCACCTAAGGTCCGTCGGGGTCCCGAAGTGGTCCAGCCCGGAGAGGGATTTCGGGGTCCCCTCGGGAAGAGCCGCGGCGAGATCGGCGGCGGGCCCGGCGGGGTCGTTCTCACCGACCACGACCAGCGTCGGGGTCTCGATCCGTGCCAGCCGTTCCCGGTCCAGCGAGGGCTGCGGCCGATCCAGGAACCGTGCCAGCCGGTGGACGTCGTTGCCCGACGAGGCGGCAAGCCTGTGCCAGAACCTCGCGGCGACGTCCTCTCGGTCCGCAGCGCCGGTGAGCGCACTGGCCAGCGTTCCGGTCTCCTGCTCGGCTAGGGACGGGAGCCCTACCCCCAGCAGCACCAGGCGCCGGAACCGACTCGGGCGTGCCGCGGCCATGCCGAGCAGGACGAGCGCTCCCGCGGAGAAGCCCACCGCATCCACGGATACGTCCGAGCCCAGGGTGCGACCCAATTGGGCTGCGACCTCGTCGGACCACACCTCGTGCTGGGGCTCCGTGGCGTCGCCGTGGAACGGGAGGTCGGGAGCGAGCACGCTGCGCCCGCCGTTTTCCAGGGTGTCGATCCATCCGGTCCGGCCCCAGCCGTGTTCGGCGGTCGAGGCGAAGCCGTGCAACAGCAGTACGGGGGGAGACTGTTCTGAATTCACTTAATAAATTATACAGAAAGTGGAGAATTTCGTGAGTGTTCTTCTGAATCGGCTGCGGGCCGTCGTCACCGAGCTCCGCGGTGTCGGGCTGCCGATCTCCCTGGTCGAGGAGATCGACGCGGTACGGGCGGCGGGGTGCTGTGACCTCACCGACCGCGAATCCCTGAAGGAGGCGCTGGCCTGCTCACTGGTCAAGGCGGCCGAGCACAGGGCGGTCTTCGACACGGTGTTCGAGATCTACTTCGCGTCAGTCCCTGCCGACGAGCACGAAGAAGAGCACGACGAGACGCACCGGAAGCCGGTCCCCGACGACCTCACCGAGACCGTGCGGCGCGTACTCGCTGAGGACGAGGAACCACTGGCCCTCGTCCTGGCCAAGGAGGCCGTGACCCGGTTCGCGGGGATGGTGCCCGGACGCCCGGCGGGGGTCAACCTGTACGCGTTGCGCGCCGTACGACCGCTGCACCTGGAGGAGAACGCCCGCCTGGTGGGCGACGATCTGGTGCGCGGCGCCGAGGCAGGCATGGCCTTCGCAGCGGACATCGCCCGCCGACGGGTCGAGGAGCGCCGACGGCGCCTGGTCCAGGAGATCGAGGCGGAGGTGCGCAGACGGCTGGTGGCCGACCGGGGCGCGGCCGCGGTCACCCGGACGCTGCGCCTGTCCCTTCCCGAGGACGTCGACTTCGCCAGAGCCACGCAGGGGCAACTGGAGGCGATGGGCCGTGCGGTGGAACCACTGACCCGGAGGTTGGCCCGGAAACTGGCCCGCGACCGCATCCGCCACCGGGGTCCGGTGGACATGCGCGCCACGCTCCGACACTCCATGGCCACCGGAGGAGTGCCCGTCGACCTGCGGTACCGGCCGCCCCGGCCCCGTAGGCCCGAGGTGGTCCTGGTCGCCGACGTGTCCGGATCCGTGGCCTCATTCGCCGACTTCACGCTCCAGCTCGTGTACTCCATGAGCCAACACTTCACCCGGATCCGCGCCTTCGTCTTCGTTGACGGGGTCAGCGAGGTCACTGAGACCCTGCGGGAGTCGAGAGGGCTGTCCGAGGCGCTGGAACGGGTGAGCGAGAGTACCGAAGCGGTCTGGGGGGACGGACGCAGCGACTACGGCAACGCTCTCTCCCTGTTCTCGGAGCGCTGGGGAGGTGAGATCGGTTCCCGCACGACCGTCCTGGTGCTGGGAGACGCGCGGAACAACTTTCGCGCACCGCAGGAGCGGGCGCTACGCTCCATCGCCCGGCGGGCAGATCACTTGTATTGGCTCAATCCGGAACCGGTGCGCTACTGGAACTCGGGGGACTCCCTCGCCGACGAGTACGGGCGCCACTGCGCGGCCATGGTGGAGTGCCGTAACCTCCGCCAGCTGGAGGAGTTCATCGAGTCGGTGCTCTGAGCGGCGGTGCGGTCGGCCGCCTCTCAGGAGAACAGGTCCACCAGGGGTTTGCTCTTCGCGTCATTCTTGTAGAGGGGCATGACCGCGGCCTTCATGTGGTTCTCCCAGTGCTTCCTGGCCCCCTCCGCGTCGCGTGCCTCGACGAGGTTGGCCAGGCGGGTGTAGGAGCGCAGGGTACGCCGGAAGTACTTCGTGGCCTTCTCACCCTCCAGTTCGCTCTCGCTGTCGTCCGGGAGGTGGGACGCCATGATGTCCTGAAGCACGACGCACTGAACCGCGAGGGTCTTGTTGCCTGAGCGCTGCGCGACCAACCTGTGGAACTGGCGGGCTAGATCCAACCACCCCACCTGGTCGGGTCCCGCCTCCTCACCCGCCTGGACCGCCTCGCGCAGGGCTTCCGCCTGGTGGCGCAGGTCGGCGAGATCCTGTTTCGTGCGTCGCTGGGCGAGGAACGCGGCGCAGGCCGGCTCGGAGACCATGCGCGCCTCGTAAACGTCTTCAAGTGTCGTCCCCTGGATCTGGAGCAGCAGACCGACGTACCTGGCGACCACGGACGGGTCCGGGACGGTGACCTGTGCACCCCCGCGTGCCCCGCGGCGCACGCTGATCAGCGTCTCCGTCTCCAGGATGCGGAACGCCTCTCGCAGGGTGGGCCGGGAGACCCCGTATTTCTCCATCAGCTGGACCTCAGGGGGCAGTGCCTCCCCCTCCTTGAGCCCTCCCTGGATGATCTGCCTGCGCAGTTGGGTGGCGATCAGCTCCGCGGTCTTCGGAACCCGCACAGTCCTGCCAACGCGCTGAACCCCGTTCGACCCAACCGACTCCTTTGGTACGCCCATACCAACACCCCATCCGTCACCGTGGCCGGTCGGTCCGGCCACACCTTCGTCCACGCGGTCTCGGCTCCCGATCCTATCGACCCACTACCCCTTCCCTTCCACCTCAGATGATTAAGTTATATTATTTATCTCACTTGCCGGTATCGACGGAAAAGGACCCCCAGATGGAATCACGTCCGGCTGTCCGCCCACTCCCACAGCCCACGCTGGGCAGCGCCGAGTTCTGGTCCTCGGGAAAAGACGGTGTCTTGCGCGTGGCACGGTGTGAGGAGTGCTTCGCCCTTACCCATCCACCCTTGCCCATGTGCCGCTCATGCCGTGGACGCAAGATGTCGCTGTCGCCGGTGTCGGGCGGAGCCACCGTCGTCGGGTTCACCGTGAACGTCCAGCAGTGGCTGCCTGACTTCCCACCGCCCTACGTCATCGCGATCGTCGCCCTGGACGAGGACCGGGCAGCCCGGCTGACCACCAACATTGTCAACTGCGATCCCGACGAGGTCCGCGTGGGGATGCGCGTACGGGTGCTATTCGAGGAGGCCCAAGGAACCGGGGAGGGCGAGGAGATCCACTTCCCGCTCTTCGAACCGGACCCGGAACGGGCCGGTGAGGCCGGGCTGTTCCCCGAGCCCGAGGACCACCGGGTGTACCCACGCCCAATGGTCTCCTCCGACAAGTACGAGGACAAGGTCGCGCTCACCGGCGTCGGACAGTCCACAGTGGGCCGGCGCTTGATGGTCGACCCGCTGTCGCTGACCGTGGACGCGTGCACCCAGGCCGTAGAGGACGCGGGGTTGAGCTTCGACGAGATCGACGGCCTCTCCACCTACCCGGGCCCCGGACTCGGCGGCGGGATGAGCGAAGGCGGCGTGATGGCGCTGGAGGAGGCCCTTAACCTCCATCCCACCTGGGTGAACGGCGGCAGCGACGTTCCCGGGCAGATCGGCTCCATCACCGCCGCCATGCTCGCCGTGGCCGCGGGGCTGTGCCGTCACGTCCTCTGTTTCAGGACCGTCTGGCAGTCCTCGCACGCGACGCTCAGCCGTACGGGCCACTGGGCGCCCGAGGAGGGCCGAGCCACCGGAATGGTGGAGTGGCGGGCGCCGTTCGGGGCCGTCTCCGCGGCTAACTGGATCGCGATGCACGCCTCGAACTACTTCCACCGCTACGGAGGCGACCGGGAAACGCTCGGCTGGATCGCGCTCAACGCCCGCGCGAACGCGGCGCGCAACCCCGAGGCGGTCTACCGGGAGCCGCTCACTATGGAGGACTACCTCCAGGCGCGCATGATCTCCACTCCGTTCAGTCTCTACGACTGCGACGTGCCCGTCGACGGCGCCGTCGCCGTGATCGTTTCCGCGGCCGAGACCGCCGCGGACCGGCCCAGGGCGCCCGTGTTCGTGGAGTCCGTGGGCACCCAGATCACGGAGCGCCTGAGCTGGGACCAGGGCACCCTTTCACATCTGCCGCAGTCCCTGGGACCCTCCGCGCACCTCTGGAGCCGTACGTCTCTGCGACCCGAGGACGTGGACGTGGCCGAGCTCTACGACGGGTTCTCGTTCAACGCCCTGTCCTGGTTGGAGGGTCTGGGGTTCTGTGAGCCCGGCGGGGCCCGGGACTTCGTGGACGAGGGGCGCGGGATCGCGCTCGACGGTCGTCTACCGCTCAACACCCACGGCGGTCAGCTTTCCGCGGGGAGGCTGCACGGCTACGGGTTCGTGCGTGAAGCGGTCCTGCAGCTTCGCGGTGAGGCGACCGGCCGCCAGGTGGGGGACGCCCGAGTGGCCGTGGTCTCCGCCGGGGGCGGCGTACCCTCCGGGGCCATGCTGCTGCGCAGGGGATGACGAAGTTCGGTGCCGCGCCGGGCGTCCCGGCGCGGCACCGAACGGTGTGTACGGATCAGTCGGATCGGGAGGGCCGCCACGTCATGGCCAGGAGCAGGGCGGTGCCCGCCGCTCCCAGACCGACCGCCACGGCTCCGCCGGTCCAGCCGGCGACCCCGGTCCAGAGCGCCCCGTCAAGGGCGAGGGCTCCGGGCCCCGTCACCGCCAGGACCGCGGCCACCACTCCGAGGACCAGGACGTACTCGTAGCCATCCTTGAAGACGAAGAATCCGTTGCCTTTGTGGGCGGTGATTCCCGCGACGAGCATCACGCTGATGATCACCGCGGACGCCAGCGGGGTGAACAGCCCGAGGACGAGCGCCGCGCCGGCGCCGATCTCGGTCACCACGCTGGCCCAAGCCTGGACCCGGCCCGGTCGCAGACCCAGGCTCTCGAACCATCCGGCGGTGCCCTCGATCCGGCCACCGCCCAGCCAGTGGTTCAGGCCGTGGAGGATCATGGTCGCACCGACCACCACCCGAAGCACAAGGAGTGCGGCGTCAACCGGTTCCACGTGCGCTCCTCCAGTCTCCCTCGACGTCCGGAGAGGTCACCGGCCCGTGGATGTCCTTCGCCAGGCCCAGCACCATGGCGAGCTCGTCACGATGGTACGACGCGCCGCCGAAGAGGAACTCGGCCGCCTTGACTCGGCGGAGGTAGAGGTGTGCCGGATGCTCCCACGAGTACCCGATCCCACCGTGGACCTGGATGTTCTTCTCCGCCGCCGCCACACAGGCCTCACTGGTGTAGGCCTTGGCCAGGCTCGCGGCCTCCCGAAGGTGCTCGGGGCTCTCCACCGAGACCCGTGCCGCGTACCGGGCGACGGACAGGGCCGACTCCGCGGCGACGAAGATGTCGACGCACAGGTGTTTGACCGCTTGGAACGCACCGATCGGCTGACCGAACTGCTCACGCACCTTGGCGTAGTCCACCGCCATCTCCAGGACGCGGCCGGTCGCCCCGGCCAGGTCCGCAGCGACAGCCGTCGCCCCTAGGGCCAGGAGCTGGCGCTGGGCCACCGTGAAATCGCCGCCGACCCGGTGTGCGGCCACGCGAACGAGCTGGAGGCGGCCCATCGGCCGGGTCTGGTCCAGGGTCGTGAGCGGTGCCCGTTCGCACCCGTCGGCGTCGCCGTCGACGGCGAACAGACCCAGCCCCTCGCCGGTGGGTGCCACCACGAGGATGAGGTCGGCCCCACAACCGTCGAGAACGGAGTCGACCTGTCCGGACAGAACCCAGTCCTCGCCCTCCTGGGAGGCGGTCACCGTCGACTCGCCCTCACGTCCGGAGAAGCCCTCGGAGAAGGCCACGGTGGCGGTCGTCGTTCCCTCGCTCACCCCCGGCAGGTGGTTCTTCATGGCGTCGGTGTCCCCGGAGAGCAGAAGCGCACCGGCGCCCAGGACCGAGGTCGACAGGAAGGGGCCACCGAGCAGCGCCCGCCCCGTCTCCTCCAATACCGCGGCCATCTCCACGAACGTGGTCCCCTGGCCGCCGAACTCCTCGGGCACCATCAGCCCTTGAAGGCCGAGCTGCTCAGCCATCTGCCGCCAGAGCCCGGAATCGCGGCCCATCCCCCGGTCGGCGATGTCGCGTACGACGCTCTCCGGGGCCTTGTTCTCCAGGAAGGCGCGCGCCGTCAGGCGGAGTTCCTCCACCTCGGAACGGAGTTCCTCATCCATCACTTCTCCTCATCAGGCCGGAAGCCCCAGCACGCGCCGGGCGAGAATGTTCTTCATGACCTCGGTCGTGCCACCGGCGATGGTGGACGCGCGGGCGGCCAGGTAGTCACGCATTACCGTGTCCCCCTCACCGGCCACGGAGTCCAGGCCGTCCAACGCCATCCGGGTCTCCGCCAGCCGTTGGCCGAACTGGCTCCACTCGAGCTTGATGATCGACTGCTCGGCCCCGGGCTGTCCGGTCGCCCGGATCTCCGCCAGCGACCGCTGCCCGAGCACACCCACGATCCGGCCCTCGACGTATCGGCGCACGAGCTCCTCACGCAGGAGAGGGGACAGTTCCTCCCCGGTCCGGTCGAAGCGGTGGGCGTCCACGACCTCCTCCACCTGGCGTTGGATGCGCGAGGCCTGGGTGACGACACCGCTCCGCTCGTGGCTCAGCGTGGTCATGGTGACCCGCCATCCCTCGTTGAGAGGGCCCAACAGGCTGCTGCGCGGCACCCGGACCCCGGAGAAGAAGACCTCGGCGAACTCGGACTCCCCCGTGATCTGCCGGATCGGTCTGCGCTCCACCCCCGGGGTGTCCAGGCGGATCAGCAGGGTGGAGATCCCCCCGTGTTTGGGGGCGTCGGGGTCGGTCCGCACCAACACCTGCATGTGCGTGGCCCGCATACCGTCCGAGGTCCAGATCTTCTGCCCGTCGATGACGAACTCGTCGCCCTCCAGGACCGCCCGTGTGGTCAGCCCGGCGAGGTCCGAGCCGGTACCGGGTTCACTGAACCCCTGGCACCAGATCTCCTCGCCGGCCAGGATCGCCGGGAGGTGGCGGCGCTGTCCCTCGTCACCCCATTCGGCGATGGTTGGGCCAACGTTGGCCACGCCGTAGATTCCGGCAGTGTCCGGCGCACTGTATTCGGCCAGGATCTCGCTGCACTCCAAGGCCGCCACCACGTCGAGCCCGCGCCCGCCGTGCTCCTCGGCCCACTGCGGTGCCACCCACCGGCCCCGTTGAAGCGTGCGCTGCCACTCCAGCCTGCCCTCGAAGGATGGGGAGTCCCCCCAACGCTCACGGAACGCGGGGAGGTGTTCGTCCAGGAACCCGCGCAACTCCGCCACTACACTCACGTCGTCTCCTCAACTTCCGGTTGTGCCGCCGGCTGTCAGCCGGTGGTCACCGACCTGCCTTGGCGGACCTGACGGAACGGAATCTCCCGGTCCGCCGCGGCCTCCCGGGGCATCCCCAGGACGCGTTCACTGATGATGTTGCGCTGCATCTCGCTGCTGCCGCCGCCGAGCGAACCCGCCTGGCGCATGAGGAAGTCCTCGCCCGGCCCACCCCAGCTCGGGTCGCCGCTGTGCCACACGACACCGGAGCGCCCGGCGACTTCGAGACCGATGTCGGCGAGGCGCTCCCCGGACGAGGCGGCGAAGAGCCGGAGCAGCGCACCCGCCGGCTCGGGCAGGGTCCCCCGCGCGACGGCCGCGCCCACCCGTTCGATGAGCTGTTCCCTGACTGTCCCCAGCACGTGTGCCTCCGCGACCAGACCCCGCACGTGCGGGTCGTCCCGCTGGTCGGTGCGCGCGGCGATCTCGGGCAGGGTCGGCGTCCCGCTCCCCCGGGCCGAGCCCGGCCACTGGCCGCTCTCGTAGGGGGAGCCGCCGCCGACGGCGTTGCGTTCGTGGACCAGCAGGCGCGAGGCCACCGACCATCCGGCGTTCTCCTCGCCCACCAGGTCCTCGGCGGGGATGGAGACGTCGTCGAAGAACTCCTCGCAGAACTCGTCGGAGCCGTTGAGCTGCCGGATCTGGTTGATGGTGATGCCCGGCTGGTGGATCTTCAGGATGAACATCGACAGGCCGCGGTGTTTGGTCGCGTCCCAGTCGGTGCGGGTCAGACACAGCGCGTAGTCGGCGAAGTTGGCGCTGGTGCTCCATGTCTTGGCGCCGTTGAGCACGTACAGGTCTCCGTCGGGCGTGGCACGCGTGGTGACCCCGGCCAGGTCGGAGCCACCGCGCGGTTCCGACAGGAACTGGACCCAGACCTCGTCCCCCCGGAGGATGGCGGGCAGGTGCCGCCGCTTCTGCTCCTCCGTGCCGAAGTCCAGGATCGTCGGCGCCAGGATCGTCAGCGTCGGGACGTTGAGCAGCAGGGGCATCTGGTAGGGCCGGGACTCCACGGTGAACGCCTGCTGATGCTCCGGGGAGAGCCCTTGGCCGCCGTACTCGCGGGGGTAACAGATCCCGGCGAAGCCGCCGTCGTACAGCAGGCGCTGGAGACGGCGGGCCTCGAGCCAGGTCTCCTCCCGGTCCCGTTCGGCCACGGTCTCGTCGTAGGCGCGGTCCCGGAGCGGCATGTTCTCGCTCAGCCACGCGCGTGCCCGGCGCCGGAAGGACTGCACGTCCTCGTCAAGGATGTCGTTGCTCATGTGGGGCCTCTCAGACGTTGAGCAGGTCGGCGAGCTCCAGACCCGCCTCGGTGGGGGACAGGAACCGCTTCCGGTTCACGGTGGCTCGGCGCAGGTACAGGTGGATGTCGTGCTCGTGGGTGACCCCGATGCCGCCGTGCATCTGCACGCAGTCCTGGATGATGGCGGTACTCCGGTCCCCCACGTAGCGGGCGGCGACCCGGACCAGTTCCGCCGCGTCGTTGCGCCCCTCCTGGACGGCCCGTGCGGCGGCGTCGGTGGTGGCCGCGCAGGCCTCGGACCACATCGTCATGTCCGCGAACCGGTGCTTGAGAGCCTGGTAGGAGGCGAGCGGACGACCGAAGGAGTACCGGTCGAACGCCCATTCGACGGTGAACTCCATGACCCGCTCGACCAGGCCGACGGTCTCGGCGCACTGCAGGACCAGCGCCCACTGGGTCTGCTGCTCCACGGCCTCGGCCACGTCAGCCGAACCGACCACGAGAGCTTCGGAGCCGACCTCGACCTCGTCGAAGGACACCGAGCCGAAGCGGCGCACCATGTCGAGGCTGGACATCGGCGTGCGCACGCAGCGCGGGGAGCCCGTGGGCACGAGCAGCTGCACGTCACCGCCCGGGGTCCGCGCCGTCACCAGGAACAGGTCCGCCTGGGCCGCCGCCTCCACGCCGTCGAGTGTCCCGGTCAGCGTGAATCCGCCGTTGCAGTGCGGTTTGGCCTCGACCGCTCCGCCCCGACCGTGACACCACGCGGCGACGGTCTCACCGGACAGCAGGCCCTCCAGGTGCGCCTCGGCCTGTGCCGCGGTCCCGTACCGGGCGACGGTGGCGGTCACCACGTTGGTCGGCACGAAGGGGCCCGGGGAGACGAACCGTCCCAGCTCCTCAGCGACGATCACCAAGTCCATCAACCCCTCGCCCGAGAGGGAGCCGCCTCCCTGGTCCTCGGACACCAGCATCGAGGTGAACCCGAGCTGTGCCCCCTGGCTCCACCACGTCCGGTCGAAGCCGTCCGGGTGCTCCGCCAACTCCCGGTGGTGTTCCAGTGAGGTCTCCTTAGACACGAACTTGCGTACCGTGTCGCGGAACATCTCCTGTTCCGAGGTCAGATCCACCTGCATGGGGGTCCTCTCCATCACGGCCGTGACTATCGGCCGGCTCTGTGTTCGACGTTGTCAAGCGCGCCGGGGAAGGGCGACCGTAGCGGTGCCGGGGGCCAGGTCGCCTCCGGGTTCGGCGCTGGTCCACACCGCCAGGTCGAGCAGGATCTCGTCGTCCTCCTCGCGGACGCGCTCGACGCGCGCGCCCGCGGAGACCCGTTGGTCCTTGAGGTTGGCTCCGCGGAACTGGCAGCTCAGGCTGACGACCCGGCCCTCGTCCCCCACGATCGAACGCAGCACGTTGTGCAAGTAGGACCACTGGAGGTTGCCCATCCCGAAGGCGGTCTCGTAACCCGCGGAGCGCCCCGCCCCGTCGTCCATGTGGATGGGCACGAACTCGTCGTTGACCGCCGCGTACCGGTTCCAGTTCGCGAACCCGGTGACCCGGGTGAAAAGGGGGAGATCGTCCCCCGGTGACCATGTTTCAGCCGAGACGGCCATGTGGTCCGCCTTCCGTCTAGTAGCGAATGAGGGTCTGCTGCGTCGCCTTGACCCGTTCCTGGCGCTGGTTCGTCCACACGTCCTGAGTGACGCTGAACAACATGACGCCCAGGCGTCCGGACTTCTCCCAGTACCGCCCCATACGGGTGACGGAGGTGATGACGTCACCCGGCCGTATCCGGACGCCGTACTCCACCGCCATGCCGCCGTTGAGCTGGTTGCCGAGGCCGAGAGCGGGCAGACCGAGCCTCTTCTCCAGAGCGTCGGGGTCGTTCGAGTCGACCTCGTCGCCGACCGTGCGCCGCTCCGCGACCATCCAGGCGAAGGGGTTGAACTCCTCGGGCGCCACGATGCCTCCGTGCACCGTCTTGCCCGCGTACTCGCCGTCCCAGAACAGACGGGAGGGCTCCCCCGGGTAGTAGACCGCCACCGCCCAACGACGGATGTCGGACTCCGAGACCGGGAACGAGGTGACGCGCTCGATCTCCCTTCCCTCGGCGGAACTCATCTCGTCTGTCACGTACGTCGTGCCCGACATCAACCCGACCGCCAAACCAAGTGAGAATTAAACGAAGATCTATTAGATAGATAATTGCACCACTACATTTGATTGTCAATCCTCCCGTCACAGGTGGAGCCGGGCACGAGGAAGGGGTGGCCCGAGCCCCACACTCGGACCACCCCCGCTTCACAACGGGTCGATCACGCCCTCACGCGACAGCCCCCGACTTCCTCACCTCGGCGATGTCGTCCCTGCTCAGCCCCGATTCCAACAGCACCTCGTCGGTGTGCTGACCGTGTTCCGGGGACAGGCGAGGCTCCGGCGGACGCTCGTCGATCTGGATCGGGTTGGCGACGAAGCGGAAGGGGACCCTGTCCACGCCCTCCGCCTCCACGACGTACTCGTTGGCCACCGCCTGCGGGTCGGTGAGGAGCTCCAGGGGGGACTGCACGACCTCCCACACACCCGACTGCCGCGACAGGACCTCCTTCCAGTGCTCCAGGTCGTGTTCAGCGAAGATTTCCTCAAGGATCGCGACGGCCTCGGCCGAGTTCTGGACGAGTGAGGCGGCATCCGCGAACCGGGGGTCCACCGCCAGATCGGGACGGTCCAGCTCCACGCACAGCGGTGCCCAGAAGCGGTCCGGCTGGAGCATGACCAGCTGGATCCAGCGACCGTCCTTGGTCTGGTAGGCGTACGTGATCGGGTTGAACACCTGGCCGCCCGTGGGGATGCGGTCGGAGCCGAAGAAGTCGGCGGCCATGATGTCGGGGGCCAGCGTCCACAGCGCCTGGCTGAAGAGGGAGACGTCCACGACCGACGGCTCACCCGTGCGCTCCCGCCGGAAGAGCGCCGCGGCCACGGCACCGGCCAGGGTCAGTCCGCTGGGCAGGTCACCGTAGGCGGCGCGCTGGGCGATGGGACGACCCCCCAGGTCCTCGGTCATGGCGTAGGCGACACCGCCCCGGGCCATGTAGGACGCCGAGTCGAACCCCCCGTTCTCGGACTCCGGCCCACGCGGGCCCAGACCCGAGCCCCGGGCGTAGATGAGCTTGGGGTTGACCTCCCGCAGCGACTCGACGTCGATACCGAGCTTGCGACGGGCAGCGGGCAACAGGTTGGTCAGGAAGACGTCCGCGTCTTTGACCAGACGCAGCAGCAGTTCCCTCCCCTGTTCGGTGCGCAGATCCAGGGCGACACTGCGTTTGCCCCGGTTGCCGAGCTCCACCATGTAACTGTGCGTGGACTTACCCTCGCCCGGGCGCTGGCCTCCGACCACCAGCTGCCTGGCCGGGTCCCCTCCCCCCGCGGGGTTCTCGATCTTGATGACATCGGCGCCCCAGTCGGAGAGAGCCACCCCCGCGGACGGCACGAAAGCCCACGTCGCGATCTCCACCACCCGGATACCGTCGAGCACACCTGACATGCGAAACCTCCTTGTTACGGGCCATGCCCACGGGTGCCCCTGGCCTGGCAGCAGTGACGACCCACCAACCTACAAACAGCTAAAATATTCATCGATTTCAGCCGACGTGAAAATAATGTAATGGGACTCACGGGCCCACACAAGGGCCTGCGACCCCGTCTGTACTGGTCAAACCTTCAGGCGCCCTCGACCTCGATTAGGACCGCGCCCCCCTGGCCTCCGCCGGCGCACATGGCGGCCACCCCGAGACCGCCGCCCCGGCGGCGCAGTTCGTGCGTCAGCGTCGTCAGCATCCGGGCACCGGAGGCGGCGACCGGGTGACCCAGGCTGCACCCGCTACCGGCTGGGTTGACCAGCGACTCGTCAAGGCCCCACCGTCGGCAGGCCGCGATGGGCGTGGTCGCGAAGGCCTCGTTGATCTCCCACAGGTCCACCTCGTCCGCGCGCAGGGCGGCACGCTCCAAGAGACGTTCGATGACCTCAACCGCGGCCATCCCCGTACGCCGGGGGTCCACTCCCTTCGCCGTCCAGGCCCGCACGGTGGCCAGGGGGGTGAGCCCTTCCGAACGCACGAGGTCCGCATCGGCGAGCGTGAGGGCGGCGGCGCCGTCGTTGACCCCGCTCGCATTGCCGGCCGTGATCGAGAAGCCCGGGATCTCCGGGTGCAGCGGCTTCAGGCTCGCCAGCTTCTCCGGACTACTGTTGCGCCGGGGGTGCTCGTCGACGGAGAACTCGACGACCCAGCCGTCCGGGCGCTGAACCTTCACCGGGACGACCTCGTCGGCGAACCGGCCCGCGTCGATGGCCTCTACAGCCCGCTGATGGGAGCGGAACGACCACGCGTCCATCTCCTCTCGGGTGATACCGACTTCCCGCGCGGTGTTCCAACCGACGGTGATCGAAACGTCGTCGTTGGGCCCTTCATCGGTGTAGGGGTAGGTCGGCGGCATCCGCTCGATGAACTCGTCCGTGGTGCCGGGCACCCGCCAGGTCAGCTGCGGGGACAGTGAGGACGACTGCACCCCGCCCGCGACGACGACCTGCCCCATTCCGGCCGCGATCGTCCCCGCAGCGTTGCCAACCGCGGTGAGACTGCCCGCGCAGTGGCGGTTGACGGCCTGGCCGGGTACGTCCAGCATGCCGGCCGCGACGGCCGCGTGTCGCGCGAGGTCCCCGCCGCCGTACATCTCCTCGGCGAGGATCACGTCGTCCACCTGCTCGGACTCCAGTCCCGAGCGGCGCACGCTCTCCGACAACACGAGCTCGGCGAGCTCCTCCGCCGGAGTCTGCGACAAAAACCCCTTGAACGCGGTCCCGATGGCTGTGCGCACGGCACTCACGATGACGGCCTCTGACACGGAAACCTCCCGGTGGTAGGGGATCGCGGGCCACCCCGTGGGCGACCTACGCGCTCCCAGCTCTGGGGACCACCTTAGGACAAATCCATTTAATCGTATACCCTATTAGAAGAATTAAGCGATATACTTCTCTGCCCGGACGACCCCCGGAGCACCCGAAAACGTCACCCAAGGAGGACCAGTGGAGCTTGCCAACGCATCCGTGATCGTGACCGGAGGAGCCGGCGGCTTTGGTGAGGCGACTGTCCGGCGCCTGGCCGCGGCGGGCATGAAGGTCGTCATCGCCGACCTGGCCGAAGATCGAGGCAAGGCTCTCGCCGACGATCTCGGCGAAGGTGTGCGGTTCATGTCGACCGATGTGACCAGCGAGGAGTCAGTGAACGCCGCCGTCGCCGCGGCGTCCGAGCTTGGACCGCTGCGTGTGGCCGTCATCGTGCACGGGGGCCCCGCCGCGGGCGCTCGCGTCATCAACCGAAAGGGCGAGCCCTACCCGGTGGAGACCTTCCGCCGCACGCAGGAGATCTTCCTGACCGGCACGTTCAACGTGCTGAGCAAGGCCGCGGCGGCCATGGCCAAGACCGAGGAGCTGGACTCCGGGCAGCGGGGCGTGGTCATCACGACCGCCAGCATCGCCGGTTTCGAGGGGCAGGTGGGTCAGTCCGACTACTCCGCCGCCAAGGGCGGGGTCATCGGCCTGAACCTGACCGCTGCGCGGGACCTCTCTCCGCTAGGCATCCGGGTCATGTCAATCGCGCCCGGCACGTTCTTCACCCCCGCATACGGCATGAGCCAGGAGGAGGCGGAGGCCCGCTTCGCCTCTGGTATCCCCAACCCCAAGCGGATGGGGCGCACCGACGAGTACGCTCGCCTGGCCGAGCACATCGCCGAGAATGATTACCTGAACGGGGAGGTCATCAGGATCGACGCGGCGCTGCGCTTCAACCTGCGCTGAGGCGGTCCACACAGACGGACGCCCTCGCGTGCACGGTGAACCCGTGGACGCGAAGGCGTCGTCTCCTACCGGCTACATGTTGTCGGGAATCCACAGCGCGATCTCGGGGAACGCGATCAGCAACAGCAGAACGACGACACTGACCGGGATCAGCCACAGGACCCCGGTGAACACGTCCTTGAGTGAGATCTTGGTCCCCAGGTTGACCCGGGGGTCCTGAACGATCGAGTGCAGGACGAAGGTCAGCACACCCACAGGCGGGGTGATCATGCCCAGCTCCGCCAAGAGAACGATGAACACACCGAACCACAGGGGCGAGATCCCCAAGTCCGCGAAGAGCGGCATGAGGATCGGCACGGTCAGCATGATCAGTGCCAGGGTGTCCATGAACATGCCGAGGATGATGAAGGCGACCATGACGATCAGCAGGAAGGTGACCCGGGAGAGCTCCATGCCCGCCACCAGGTCGATGAGGCCAGCGCTGATGCCGCTGTCCGCCAAGACCAAGGACAGGAACTCGGCTCCCATGAGCAGAAAGAAGATCGCCGCCGTCGTAACCGCGGTGTCCACCAGGGCACTGCGGATGTCACGGAGCGCGCCACCCTCCTTTCGCCGTGCCCACAGGGTCAGGAGCAGGGCCATGAAGGCGCCCATGGCCCCGGCCTCTGTCTCGGTGAGCACTCCGGTGAACATGCCGCCGAGGACGACCCCGACGATGACGGGCACAGGCCAGACGGCGACCACCGCACGCCACTTCTCGGCCGCGCTCGCGGTAGGGGGCCGGACCGCGCCTTTTGCGCCGCGCCCGGCGAGTTGGGGCCAGGCCATCGCGATGGCCATGAGCGCCAGAGCCTGGCAGGCCACCAGGACGATCCCTGGACCGACACCCGCGAGGAGCTGCGGCCCGACCGGCACTGCGGCGACACCCGCGTAGATGACGAGCAGCACACTGGGCGGAATCAGCTGCCCGCTGAGACCGGCCATGAGGACCGACGAGGTCGCCAGCCGCCGATCGTAACCCGCGCGGAGCATCTCCGGGACACCGATCTTGGCCAGGGCGTAGGTCGTGCCGATCGTGGAACCGCTGATCGTGGCGAGCCCTCCCCCGGCCACGTTCGTCCCCACCGCGAGCGAACCCGGCACCCGGTTCAGAAGGAGCCTGATCGCGTAGAAGAGCTTGGTGGTGATACCCGAGCGCCAGAGCAGCATGCTCATCAGCACGAACATCGGGATGACGCTCAGCGACCAAGAGGCCACACTCCCGTAGGGGAACTCCCCCATCAGTGCGCCCACGACCACCCAGTCGTAGATTATGGACAGCCCGAGGAGACCGGGCACGATCATCGACACGGCGATGGGCAGCTTCATGGACATCATCGTGAGCATCATGACCAGAGCCGCGATACCGACGATCTCCGAGGAGAAGTCGAGCCACATCACCGTACCGCTGCCGACTAACAGAAGGAGGGGGACGAGCCGCCATGCCGCGCTGCGTTGGGGGGAGTGTTTGACTCGTACGGGTCTGATGACGGGGGCCGCCGTCGCACCGGCCAATTCTGACAGTTCCTTCACTGGGGAACACCGTCCTCTGACTCCTGGCGGACCGTGCCCCCGGAGATTCTGGAAACGAGCAACTGCGCGGCGTCTACGCCGATCTGGAAGGCGAACAGGAGAAATCCGATGGGTACGGCGAAGGTCGCGGGCCAGACGGTAACGCCGATGACTCCGGCGGTCAGTCCGATCTCCATGTTTCGTACCGCTTCGACGTATCCGTACCAGGCCAGTCCCAGGGCCACCAAGAAGGTGACGAAGTAGCTGAACATCTGGAACTCGAACCGGACCCTCTCGGGAGCCCGGTCGAACAGCAACCGCGCCTCGATGTGCTGGCCTTTCTGCTGCGTGGCGACGAAGGCGAGCAGGACGATGAGCGGCATGTACCAGTTGCCGACGTACTCGATGGTGCCCTCGATGGGCTGGTTCGAGAAGGAGCGCATGAGCGCCCCTGCGATGGTGTGCAGCATCAGGACGACGATGGCGCCCGCTGCGATGATCATCCCCGCCTTCCCCGTGTACACGGAGACGGCGGTAACCCAACGGTTCACGGTATTGATCGCCTTTCTCGGCCGGTCTGGGAGTCCCATACGACCGAAGGGGACTACTCGGGCCGAGCGGGGACGAGCACTTCCTCGTAGAAGCGCTCGAGATAGGGGTCCAGGTCGACTTCGGGCATGCCCGGGGAGAAGTCGTCGTCGTAGGTGGCCCAGGCGGTGTCGTCCGGGTAGCCGAGCTCTTCGGTGACGATGTCCCACCACTTGTCGTGCAGGTCGGCGTACTCGCGGACCACGGAGGAACCGTCCTCGGCGAGTTCGCTCTCTTCGATGCGCTGCGCGGTGAGGTCCTCGGTCTCGGCATAGCTCTCGCGCATGGCGGCCACAACCTCGTCGTCGTACTCCCCGAAACCCATGTCCATATCGTGGGAGACCTGGATCGCCTCGCGCATGGTGTCTATCGAGGCCATCAAGACAGACTCGAGCATCTGCGGCTGGGTGTCCCACAACAGCTGCTGCGCCGCCAGGGGTAGTTCGTTCCAGCGCCGTTGGCTGACCCCCCAACCCTGAGGGGTCTCGCCCCAGTCCGCTCCCTGTCCCACTCCGAAGGTCCAGCTGTCGGTCACCTCGTAGTAGCCCGCCGATAAGTGGGAGGAGACGGAGTTGACCGCGCAGTCGACCACCCCGCGCTGAAGGCCCTGGAAGAGTTCGTTGGTGGTCAGGGAGACCGGGGTCATCCCGAGGGACTGGGCCACGCGCAGGTGCGCCTGGTCCACGACCCGTACCTGGGTGCCCCTCAGGTCCTCCAGGGTCTCTCGGGGCTCGTCTCCGACACATTGCATCTTGATGTCGAAACCGGCCGAGTAGAGGGGGTACATCGCCACGATCGCGTGGTCCCCGGCCTCTTCTTGTAGGGGGGCCCAGGTCTGTCCGAACTCTGACTGCGCCGCGAAGGTCGCCAAGCTGCCGGAGACCGGGTTGTTGTGGCCGAAGTGCGACATTGAAGTCACGATGTTGCTGGTCGGCCACTCGTCTGGCTGGTACGAGGGGATGTACGTGCCCATGTCGACACGGCCCTGACTAAGGCCGTCCGCCATGCCGTCCAGCGGAACCCGCGCCCCGGCGTAGTCGAACTCGAAGCTGATCTTGCCGCCGGACCACTCCTCTACCAGGGCGCCGTAGTCCACGAACGCGTCTGTGTTCGGTTCCCCGGGGCCCGTAGTGAGACCGCCGAAGTTCAACGTGATGGGTTCCATGTCCGCCAACGCCTCGGCGTAAGCCTCCGGTGGACTACCCACTGGAACGCTCGGCCCTCCTGCGGACGTGGTGGCGCTGGCTCCTTCGACACCGGGCACACAGGCTGTCAGGAGCAACACCCCCACCGCTGTCGGGGCCATCACACGTGTGCTCAGACTTCGTCCTGCTCCCACGACCATGCCGCTGCCTCTCCTCACGCGTTCCGGCCGTAACACCCAGGGATGGAGGCGGACACCTCGCTGCCACTGCGCACACCGGTGAAGCGTTCAGGTCTAATTGGGTCTTTTATATGACTCTTTCACCTCTTAAGCGGCAAGTGTGATGCGGGACACAAACCCTGTCAAGGGAGGTTCAGGAGAGAACATCAACCAACACGCTCCGCTACCAGCCGATTCGTCGGGGCATGGACGTGGGAGGGCGCCCCGGGCACCATCCCGAGCGGGCCGATGGATTAACGGACATTCATTAAAATGATTAATCTTTTAACTAACGAAGAGTATCTTCAGGGCGCATCACTCCCACAGTGCCGCGGCCCACTCCTCCAGCACTTCCTCCCAGGTCACCGTGCGGGTTGGCCTGGGACGGGATTTCGCCCCGAGTGGCCCCGGCCTCGCGTACCGACCGCCATGCCAGGGGAAGCACGACAACAGCCGCGAGAGCCGCCGCTGCCCCCGCAGCCCAGAAGACGACGAGGAAAGCGGTCATACTCGGATGGGCGGCGGCACCGGAACCCACCGTGAACACCGTCGTCACCGCGGCGATGGCGGAGCTCGCCAGCGAGGTCCCAAAGGACCGGAAGAGCGTGTTGACCCCGTTGGCCGACGCCGTCTGCGTGGCGGGCACGGCCCCCATGATCAGCGTGGGCATCGCCGCGAAACTGAGCGCCGTCCCCACCGCCACGACCGTCGATCCCACCACGATCCCCATCAGATCATCGGACGTGTACACGCGGGCGACATAGCCGAACGCCATGACCAAGGATCCCGAGACCAAGGAAGTGAGCGCCCCGAAGCGGCGGGTGATCGCGGCCGTCAACGGGGCAAGCACCGCCATGCACAGCGCCATAGGCAGCATCCACAGCCCCGCATCGATCACGCTGAGCCCCAATCCGTAGCCCGTCTCGGGTGGGAGCTGGAGCAGCTGAGTGGTGACGAGCATGTTCGCGAACATGGCGAAGCCCGTCAGTACCGAGGCGATGTTGACCAGGAGGACGGCGGGTCGGGCGGCCAAACGCACGTCCACCACCGGGTGGGAAACCCGCAGCTCCACGAACAGCCAGACCAGAAGCAGGAGCAGACCGCCCACGGCGCACCCCAGGGTCAGCGGAGAGGCCCATCCCCACTGTCCTCCCTTGGATAGCGCGAGCAACAACGGCAGGAGACCGCCGCACAGCAGGACCGCACCGCCGAAATCAAACCTCCCGCCCGCGAGCACCCTCGACTCGGGCACCACCAGGGGCACTGCCACGAGCATGAGGCAGCCGGCGACCGCGGTGACCCAGAAGACCACCTGCCAGTCCAGGTGCTCGACGATCACACCCGCCAGGGGAAGGCCCACACCGGCCCCGATGGCCAGGGTCGCGCTCATCAGCGCGACCCCGACCGGCACCCGGTGCCGGGGCAGCTCGTCTCGCATGATCGAGATGCCCACGGGGATCAGCGCCATGCCAAAACCCTGGAGGGCGCGGGCCGTGACAGCCATCGCCAGGGTGTCGGTCAGGGCTCCCAGCACCGACCCCGCGATCATCACTGCGAGACAGACCAGCAGCATCAGCCGTTTACCGAACATGTCCGCCAGGCGCGTGACCACGGGGATTCCAACCGCCCCGGCCAGCAGGGTCGCCGTCACCATCCAGGAGGCGTTGTCGACCGTGGTGGACAACAGGCGGGGGAAGTCGGGCAGCAAGGGGACCACGATGGTCTGTTGGAGTGCGGCCACCGTGCCGCACAGGCACAGCACCGCGATAACCAATGCCGGGGGCGCCGACCACCGGCGAACATGCCTACCTCTTCGCCTTCGACGGGAGATAGCTGCAGACGAGCGCTTCCGCCGTGATGAACCCATATGCGAAATCCCCCAACACGTCGTGCCGTCAGTCAGCCGATGGTGACCTCGCCCCGGTTGCCACCGAGGCTCTCTTATAGTTAGATCATTATGCAGAGTCGATTGATAGACATCATAGAGAGGTTCGTATGACCATCGGCAAGCTCTTCCACATCATCCACATGACAGGGGACCTTCCCGCCCTGGAATCCTGGTACGACGACGTGTTCAGCGTTCGCCGCGGCTTTCTCGACCACCACTACATGGAGGGTGAGAAGCGCGACGCCTCCTTGGTGGTCCTGGGTGACTGCGTCATCGAACCACTCGCGCCCGCATTCCGCGTGGAGGGCTGGGACGCCATGCCCATTGGCCGCTTCTACAAGCGGTTCGGCAACCACTGGCACTCCATCGCCTGGTACGACGACGATCCCGGCGAAACGTGGCAACGATGCACTGACAACAACGTGCGGGTGTTCGTCGAGGGCGGCGTCAGGACCGCAGAACGGCCGCCTGCCTCCTCCGCGATAATGACCCACCCCAAGGACACCATCGCTCAACTGGAGTTCATGCGGGTCGAGGGGACACCCCTGGAGAAGGACGACCCACGCCTTCAGCCGGGTTGGGACAGCACCTGGTGGGTCGACAACCACCCGCTCTCCCTCCACGGCCTTGCCTACACCACCGTCCTCACTAAGGACCTGGACCGTGCCCGAGGCGTCTACGTCGACGTCCTCGGCGGCACCCTCCTGCACGAGGGCGAGTCCGCTCTCACCGGAACCAGCGACGTCCACGTACTGCTGGGTGACACGGTGGTCCAGCTGTCGAAGCCGGTGGCCGAAGGAACCCTTGCCGCCGCGGACATGGGGGCCAACGGCGAGATCCACCACGCCGCCGCCTTCAAGGTGAGCGACCTGGACAAGGCGGAGGCCTATCTGGAGTCCAAGGGCGTCAAGACCCTCGTCCGAGACGACGACACCATCCTGAGCGACCCCAAGACCACCCACGGAGCCCTGTTCCGCTGGACCACCTGGGACGTCCCCGGTGGCCCCTTCGCCTAACCAGCCCCCGCCCGCCCGCGCGGGCGGGCGCCCCGACCCCCGGGAGTGACGTGAAAGGCAGAGCACTGGTCACCGGTGCCAGCAGAGGCATCGGCAAGGCGATCGCCCTGAAGCTGGCCAACGACGGGTTCGACGTCGCCATCGGTGCGAGAACCCTCAACGCCGACAGTCCGACGCTCGACCACAGCATGAGTGTGCACCGCAGGAACGACCGTCCGCTCCCCGGCAGCCTGGAGGAGACAGCGGAGCTGATCGGCCAGACGGGCCGGGAGGCCTTTCCCGTGCGCATGGACCTCACCGATCCGGGCTCCGTGGAGGAGGCCGTCGACCTGGTCCTCAGACAGTGGGGTTCCGTCGACCTCGTCGTGAACAACGGCAGGCACATCGGTCCGGGACTCATGGACACCATCCTCGACACCCCGCTTGAGCAATACCGCCTGTTCGTCGAGGCGCACGCCGTCGCGCCGATCCGAATAGCCCAGCTCGTCCTGCCCGGCATGCTGAGCAAGGGCGCGGGCACGTTCGTGACCATCAGCTCGGGCTCGGGCACGGACTTCTACCCCCAGGGCAAGCCCGGAGCGGGCGGAGCCGGGCTCGGCTACCGGCTGGGGAAATCGGCCGGCCACACTCTGGTCGGCAGCCTGCTCGCCGAGTACGCGGACCAGGGGATCAGGGCCTTCAACGTCGACCCGGGCCTGGTCTCCACCGAACGCAACTCCATCGAACTCGCCGAACTCGGGTTCGATCCCGACATGGGAGCGCCACCCGCCGCCATCGGCGCCGCCGTCGCGTGGTTGGTCACCGTATCGGAGGCTGACGAGCTCATGCGGGGCGACATCTCGGGGCAGGATCTCGCACGGGAGAAGTCCCTGTACTACTGGTGACTCAGAGGCCGCCCCGAGGGGAAGCACGCACGCTGGATCTTGGAGAAGGCCCCGAGCCCGAGTGCACGGACCCGCGACCCTCACTAACGGGGTCCGCAGGCGCGATCGGGTATCGCTGTCGCGCGAACGATCAACCAACCACCACGGGGCGACCCTAAACTCGGGCGCCGCCTGTCAGGAGGCCTCCGGCGATGCATCCTCTGTATTTGACACTGGGCATCATCACCTCGGTCTTCGCCGTGGTCGCGCTCGCCTTGTTCGCTCTGGGTTCGTACCAGATCTGGCGGACCGTGAGTGTGGGCCG